>JAGCML010000132.1 GCA_017646485.1 Kiritimatiellia bacterium | reverse complement strand
GCTCTTCATGATTGAGGTCCACGTCACCTACAATATTCCTAAAGACCACCTCTATGCCAAGGTCATCGCAGTCGTATTCTAGAAAAACACACTCGTGGGCACCTTGACGCGCTGGGCTACCGTGCCTTTCACCAAGCTCCTCTGGCAGGTCGAGGTCTATGGGCCCATCGGAAACCCCAAGTGGAATAATCTCACCATCGTTGAAAAGGTCTTTGATTTCATCCCTTTCACTGGCACAAAAGAAGATAAAACTCAGTAAGGAACGCATTGTGGATATCGTATTGCTTCATCCCGAAATCCCTCACAACACTGGCGCAATTGGACGTCTCTGCGTTGGCTTAGGGTGGCCGCTGCACATCATTCGTCCCATGGGCTTCGCAATCGATGAAAAGCATATCCGTCGCGCAGGCTTGGACTATTGGCAACACCTTCAGTTGACCTTGCACGACTCCTTTGAGGCCTACCTTGAAGCACGTAAGCCGTCTACATTGACCTTTTTAAGCACGAAGGCCCCTCGCACGCTCTACGAAAGCGAATTCCAACCCGATGGCGCGCTCATCTTTGGATGCGAGTCTGCCGGCTTGCCCAAGGGCTACTATGAACGTTATGAAGCGCAATTGGCCGTACTTCCGATGCCTGGCGAACATGCACGCTCCATCAATCTCGCCAATGCCGTTGCGATCGCGGCCTACGAAGCCTATCGTCGTTTCAATACGTAAGATTACGTAGCGCACGCAAGTAAAGAAAGCCCTCTGGAACACACGGCAACCTACCCTGCTTAAAGCATTTTTAAAGACACCGCCCCAACAGAAAGGAGCGGTGTTTCTGTATTAATTACAAAAAAATTAAAATTTTTAAAATTTGCTATTGCAATGTTTAAACGGCATATGTTATAATCATTCCAGTTTTAAACACGATTAGTAAATCAAACAAACGAAAGAGAGAGAACAACATGAAGAAGTATGTATGCCCCATCTGCGGTTATGTCCACACCGGCGATGCAGCTCCCGAAAAGTGCCCCCAGTGCGGTTGCGTCGGTGCTAAGTTCCTTGAAAAGGCTGACACCGGTAAGATGGAATGGGCTGACGAACACCGCGTGGGTGTCGCTCAGGGCGTTGATCCCGAAATCATCGAAGGCCTCCGCATGAACTTCACCGGCGAATGCACCGAAGTCGGTATGTACCTCGCTATGGCTCGCGTCGCAACCCGTGAAGGTTATCCCGAAATCGCCGCTTTCTACGAAAAGGCCGCTTACGAAGAAGCTGAACACGCTGCTAAGTTCGCTGAACTCCTCGGCGAAGTCATCACCGACTCCACCAAGAAGAACCTCGAACTCCGCGCCGCCGCTGAACAGGGCGCTTGCGAAGGTAAGCTCGCCATCGCTAAGAAGGCAAAGCAGCTCGGCTATGACGCCATCCATGACACCGTCCATGAAATGTGCAAGGACGAAGCTCGTCACGGCGCTGGTTTCGAAGGCCTCTTGAAGCGTTACTTCAACTAATCTTGCACCCTTCACCAGGAAGGAAGGCCCCCATGGCGCGTCTACCCGCATCCTCCCTCACCCACCAAACCCTCCGTGAACACGGTCTGCAACCCTCTAAAGCACGCGTTGCAATCTATGAGTGGCTCACCACTCACCCGGTTCACCCGACGGTGGATGTCGTCTACAACGCGCTTCGGGGCCATCTCAAAACCCTTTCGCGGACGACCGTCTACAATGTCCTGCACGCGTTCGTCGAATGCGGACTCGCAGACAAAGTCCACTCGGAAGATTTGGAACTCCGTTACGATGGCAATACCACCGCACACGCACACTTTAAGTGTACACAATGCGGCACCTTAATTGACCTCAACGAAATCCCAGACTCCGTTTCAGTCGAAGTGGGCCTTCCCAAGGGATACATCCCCCGCACCACTGCGGTCACCCTCTGGGGCCTTTGTCCAAAATGTGCGATTAAGCACCTCCGCTAATCCACACAAACAACACCCCACAAAAAAACGCCACGCACCGCGTGGCGTTTTTCATTTTATCTTCACACACGCCTCTCCTTATTCTCCCATGATTCCTTAAGCGCACCTATTCCATGGCGCTCTTCAGAATCTGCCACCCTATTCAAGGCGTAAGACACCCCCTGCCTCACCACACTTCCCTTGCTCTACACATTCATCCCACCCCGCCTACATTGTCTACCTACTTCTTCTCTCCACCACAGATTTTATCCCACGCTGCCTTTCGCTTCTGAATGCGATACTCAGCATCAGCAATCGCCTCCCTACGATCATTATTGGAGTAATACATGAGCGCAAGCGCTTCATCAATATGCGCAGGAACCATCCCTTGATCCAACGTATCAAAGGCACATCCCATGCACATGCCCCCGCACTGCGCACACTTCTCCCTCACAATCTGCCGCACCGCCTCCAAATGATCAATAATCGCATTGTTCTCATCTAACCGTACCTGCTCAATCGTTTCCATACCCAATTCCTTTCTTAGTCTGCGTAATCTTCGCCAATAATACTACCAAACCGACCAAGATCGG
>JAGCML010000131.1 GCA_017646485.1 Kiritimatiellia bacterium | reverse complement strand
CACCTTTGAAGCCTTCAAGACACGATTCCCCAAAGCCTTTGAAGGCGCCCAGGCCGAACCCGAGACGCTCTACTACGATGAATCCCTGCACTGCATCATCGACTCCGACCTCCTCGCCTCCTTAGATCGCCTTGAACCCTTTGGGAATGACAATCCCAAGCCCATCTTCTCCAAGACCTTCATCCTCAATACCTACCGCACCATCGGCGCCGATAAATCCCACGTCGACCTAACCCTCCGCGACCCTGCGCAACCCGACACCTTCACCCGCGCCGTCTGGTTTGGCGCAGCCGAACGCTCCAAAACGTGGTTGCCCGACACACGCTTCCGCTTCTTCTTCACCGTCTCCCGCGACAACTTCCACCCCAACCGCCCCTCCCTCCAACTCCTCGACGCCATCCCCTGCGATTAACGCACAGCGCCCATGGATTCCCCAACCCTTTAGGCTCAGGTGCATATATCCGCGGCCTTTCGACCTTCTGGATTAGTGGATTAGGCGGCGCGCGACTCGTGGAAAATCACATACAGTGCTTCACATGCTTCGCAGATGCGTTGGCTTTTCGTGGCGAAGCCTAGTGTTACGAAAAGATCAACGCATCCTAACGTTCCTAGTGTTAAAATCCACGCTGGCAGTCCTGCGGCGTAGCCGCTCATTCATCATTCGTAACTGACCTCCGTCCCACATGCAGTCCTGCCAAAGTGACCGAACAAACCGAGTGGTGCGGCAAACTTTTTTAATTTTTTAAAAATAACTTATTGTTTTTCCTTGACTTTAGGTATGTAAAAGGTAGATAATAGTGTTATAAGTAGTAGCTTAATAGGTGTTTGCCGTGAACGATTTTTTACGTAAGACAATGTTGGTATTCTTAGCCATGGGGGCGATTGTAAGCGTTTCCATCATGGTGAAGTGTGCATTTCCGAAGTATCGTTCGTGGCGCGAAAATCTTGCGCAGCGCGACGCACTTCAAGCAGAAGTGGACGATGTCCGCGCCCAAATCACCCAGACGAAGCGCAATATTGACCGTTTTAAAACATCGCCCTACTTCGTTGAACGCTTGGCACGAACCAATCATCGTGTAGCGGATAACGAGATTGTTTTCATTTTCCAATAAAGCTAACCGCTGCAGCTGTGAGTTGCGGCGGTTCTTGTTTTTAAGGCTCAGAGTCCCATGATTCCCGAAGAATTGCTAATTTTTGCAGGACGCGGAGAATATCCTATTTACGCACTTGAAGGTGCTCGTAAGGCTGGCGTTAAGCGAATTTATGTCGCGGGTGTCCGTGGCATGGCCTCGAAGAAGCTCTTGAAGATGGCGGATCACTCGGTGGTCTTCGGCGTAGGCGAACTGCAAACCGCGCTTGACTGGCTCTCTTCCAGTGGTATCAAGCAGATGATGTTGGTCGGGCAAATCACGCCCATGGCACTCTTCCGCACACGTTTTGATGCCTTCACGCGCCAACTTTTAGCGTCGCTTCCGATTAAGAATGCGCACACCATCTTTGGCAAAATCATTGAAGCGATTGAAGCACGTGGCGTAGAGGTAATTCCAGCCTCGTGTTTCATGGGCGACCATATGCCTGGTGCCGGGCTCCTCACTTCTCGTGCTCCGAACGAAGTGGAACAGAGCGATATTGACTTTGGTCATCATGCCGCAATGGGAATCTGCGATTTGGATATCGGCCAAACGATTCTCGTGAAGGAAGGCATGGTCTTAGCGGTTGAAGCTTTTGAAGGCACCAACGCCACGCTCCGTCGCGGGGCAAAGCTCGGCGGCAAGGGCTCTGTCATGATTAAGGTTGCCAAGCGTGACCACGATATGCGCTTTGATATCCCCGTCTTCGGTGAACACACTGTGAAGCTGTGCAAAAAGTGTGGCATTCGTGCGGTGGCTTTCCAAGCGGGACGTCTCGTCATGATTGACCGCGCACGTGTGATTGAACTCGCCAATCGTTATGGTATCTCATTGGTGGGTTTAGACTCTGGCCTTCCTGCCGCACCCTTAGAACCCTAAGCGTTCCCCTACACTTCTCTTACAAAGAGCACCTCTTATGGGGTGCTCTTATTCATTTCTGATGCTACCAGCGGACTACAGGACTGCATGTGGGTGGCTGATTCCACAGTTCAGGGTTCAAGGTTCGAAGGTCTGAGTGGGGCGGCTACGCCGCAGGACGACGAGGAGTGCGCTACGAGATTGCGTTCTTGCGTTAAAAAACATGCAGTGCTTTCACATGCTTCGCAGATGTGTTGGCTTTTCGTGGGCGAAGCCCTTGTGTTACGAAAAGCTCGACGCATCTCCTTGTGTTCATAGTGTTATTCCCCACACGCAGTCCTTTTCCTTGTTTTCCGTGTGATCCGTGGACTCTAAAATCCCCCTCTCACCACAGGTGAAAAATAACTATAGCCTTTTTGAAAAAGAAAAAGGCTTATTTTGAAAAGGCATATTAGAAGCCTTGATTTTCAATAAGGGCGAAACCCTAAAAGAATATGGTACCATATTGCGATAGAAAATGGTACCATATTGATTGGGAATATGGTACCATAT
>JAGCML010000130.1 GCA_017646485.1 Kiritimatiellia bacterium | reverse complement strand
GGCATTTGGTGGGAGCTCACCTTTGTCTCCTTGGCGATCTTCCTCCTCGTCTTCATCTTCAACCGCCTCGCAGATGCGCTGCGTGACGTCTTTGACCCTGCTTTGCGCAACCGCTAATGTCCGCTCTTCTTCGCCTCGGCCTCCGCCTCTTCCACCTCCGCGACCGTCTCTTCCCTGGGCCAACATTGCCCACGGGCGCCTGGGGAGAACGTTGGGCCGCGCGCTATTTACGGTTGCAAGGGTGTCGCATTTTGGAGTGTAACGCCCGCCCGTGCCGTCATGGAGAGGTGGATATCATCGCAAAGCAGGGCAAAGTCTACCTCTTCGTTGAGGTCAAAACGCGCAAAAACGAAGCCTTTGGGCCACCTATTACCGCCATTCACACCCGCAAACGCCAACTCCTCCGTCGCTGCGCGAATCATTGGTTGGGGCGTCGTTTCCTCCTTAATGATCGCACGCTTTACCGATTTGATGCCGTGGAGGTGATTGGAGGACCGAGCGGTGGCATCCCGGAGATGCGTTGGACGCGCGCTTTGGATATGTCTGCCACGCGTGCACCAGAGTTGTAAAGCGCCAATTGTCGTATCCAAAAAGAGGTTCCCTCGCCCACAAAGGTGGAACATGACCTCCCATCGGGCATGGCGAATACCAAAAACTTCTTGCCATCCTTCTATTAAAGCGTGTATTATATCCTTTGTTTTGCCGTTAGGTGATGTGCGGCACGTCCTGATGTGTTACAGGAAAAGGCATATCCACGGCAAGGAGTCCGGATCCATGTATAAAATGAACACCGCATTAAGCGCGGATGCCGTCGATTTTATCGACGATGAAAAGCTTGAAGCCATGGTCGCAGGGTTGAAGGAAGACCCCGTCGCTGTGCGCCAAGTGATTGCAAAGAGTCTGCGTAAAGAAGCATTAAGCGTTGAAGAAACCGCTATTTTGTTGGGCGCAGAAAGCCCCGAATTAGTGGAAGAAATCTTTGAAGCCGCCCGTACCTTGAAGCGCGAAGTCTATGGTAATCGCATCGTCTTCTTCGCGCCATTGTATGTCGGCAACTACTGCACAAACAATTGCAAATACTGCGGTTTCCGGAGTTCTTTGCACACCGCCGTGCGCCACACGCTCTCGGATGAGGAGTTGGAGCGTGAAGTGGAGGCGCTGGAAGATCTCGGCCATAAGCGTTTGATTTTGGTCTACGGCGAAAGCCCCAAGTATGACCCCGAATTCATCGCCCACACCGTGCGCAAAACCTATGCCACCAAGAAGGGCAATGGCGAAATTCGTCGCGTCAATATCAATGCCGCACCATTGGATGAAGAGGGCTTCCGCATCGTGAAGGAGGCCGGCATCGGCACCTATCAAATCTTCCAAGAGACCTACCACAAGAAGACCTACGCAGAATGGCACCCCGCCAACACCATGAAGGGCAACTACATGTGGCGTCTCAATGCCTTTGATCGCGCCTTCCGCGCAGGCATTGATGACATGGGTCTCGGGGTCTTGTTCGGCCTCTATGATTGGCGTTTTGATGTCCTCGCCATGGTCACGCATGCGCTCTATCTGCAGAACAAGTTCGGCGTGGGTCCTCATACGCTCAGCTTCCCGCGTATTAAGGCCGCAGAGGGGCTCGATCTCAACCTGAAGTATCAGGTGAGCGATGCGGAATACAAGCGTTTGGTCGCTATTTTGCGTTTGGCTGTGCCCTACACCGGGCTCATCATGACCGCACGCGAACCCGCTGAATTGCGTCGCGAAGTGCTCGCCTTTGGCGTGTCGCAGATTGATGCTGGCACCAAACTCGAAATTGGGGGTTACCAAGAAAAGCGCGATGGCGATGAACAGACCCTCAATCGTGAACAATTTAAAGTAGGCGATACGCGTGGCTTGGATGAAGTCATTGGCGAAATCCTCGAGGGAGGATATATCCCAAGCTTCTGTACCAGTTGCTACCGCCTCGGGCGTACCGGCGAACACTTTATGGAGTACGCCATTCCCGGCTTCATTGGAAAGTTCTGCACGCCCAATGCCTTAATGACACTCGCCGAATACCTCGAAGATTACGCTTCGCCCGAAACAAAGGCCAAGGGTGAAGCCCTCATCGCTGAAGAGGTCGCTAAATTAGACGGCAAACTTCGCGATGAAGTGCTCAAGCGTCTCGAACAGGTCCGCGCAGGAAAACGTGACCTCTACTTCTAATCTCTCAACTAAAGGAACCCTATGAAACTCGAAACTCTCCTGAACCTTCAAGAAGAAGATAGCCGTCTTCGCAACCTTCAGCGCGAACTCACCGTCGTCCTCCCCGCTCGCCGTAAAGAGGCGAAGGAACGTCTCGCCATCGCTCAGAAGGCTGTCCAGGCCGCAACGGAAGAAAATCTCGCCGCCCAGCGCGAATATGAACGTTTCCAACACGATTACACGCAGCAGCGTGACAATATGAGCCGCGCCGAACGCAACGCCGGTCGCATCTCCAGCCTCAAGGGTCAGGAAGCCGCCGCCGCTGAATACGCTAATGCAGAAGCCGCCGCAAACCTCGCCGCTGCCGCTGCAACTGTTGCCGCAGAAAATCGCACCCCCACCGAACGCCGTCTCGATGCCGCACGCGAATTCGAAGCCGCTGAAGATATGGCCGTGACCGAATTAATCGCCTCCCTCGAAGCCCGTAAGGCTCAGGTGGAAGCTGAAATCGTCAATATCCAGGAACGCCGTGGTGCGTTGGCTCAGGCCGTGGAAAAGGATCACCTCCACTATTACAACCGCGTCTGCAAGACCTGTTGGCCCGCTATCGTGCAGTTCGACCGCCAGAACAGCGTCTGCACCGGTTGCAACCTCGTGCAGCCCGCCTCGGTCATGCAGGCCGTACTCGCTTCTGAAAAGAGCGACTACGCCGTCATCGCGCACTGCCCCAGTTGCGGTCGCATCCTTTTGTAACCCAAAGGCCCCACTTTCTCATTGTCGGGGTGGTCAATCGCTCACAGTTCGTCTGTGGGAGGAAAGTCCGGACTCCAAAGAGCAGGGTGACTCGCTGTAATGGTGAGTAGGCATAGGGAAAACCTATGCGATGGCAAGTGCCACAGAAATAAACCGCCTGGCAACAGGTAAGGGTGAAAAGGCGAGGTAAGAGCTCACCGGCGGTAGAAGAAATTCTCTGCGCAAGGTAAACCCCACCCGGAGCAAACCCAAATAGGCGAAGAGATGCTGCTCGCATCGCGAAAGGACCTCCTTTCATTGCCCCCTCACCGGGACAAGCATTCGCGGGTTGGGCGCTTAGTTAAATGATTGACACCCGAAAGGGTACAGAACTCGGCTTATAACCCCGACAATGACCTTTTTCGTCGCTGAAGGCCCCCCTTCAGCGACTTTTTTATGCCCACCCACCGATAAGACAACGCAGCACAAATCCACAGAAACACTGCATGTGGGGGAAACCACAGAATACACAGAACACACAGAAAAAGGACAGCATGTAAAGAAGAAACCACAGAACACACAGAATACACTAAAAGGCGCTCCGCGCAGCACTGCCAGCGTGGGTCAGCAGGAGCGGCGCAGCAGTATTCCTAT
>JAGCML010000129.1 GCA_017646485.1 Kiritimatiellia bacterium | reverse complement strand
TTCACCGTGACATAACGCGCCGGACGTCCAGTCGGCACAATCTTTGCACGCTGAATCGCCTCAACCAAATCGAGGCTCGAACGGTCAAAGAGCGGCGGGTCACCGCCAGCAATCGACAAACGCACATTATCGACGCCCAAACCCAGGCGCAACGCGATAATGTGTTCCACCATACGCAAATAGTTGTGCGGCGAACCCGCACGCAAAACGATATTACGAGCGCTCGTCCACACATTGCGAACAGAGACCTTCACGTCCAACTGTTCACTCAAATCAGTACGATGAATCCACCACCCTGGCACCTTCGACGGGCCAATCTTCAAGAGCGCATTCTTGCGTCGCTCAAAGGTGCCCACGCCTTCAGCGCTTTCTGTTCCAGCGAGCGTGGTTTCCTGACTGCCAAACGGCTCCAGGTTATCGGTCAAACGCGTCTCTGTGACGGGCTGAAGCGCATACGCTTCATACGCCTTCAAGACATTCGCTTCTTCACCAGCGACTAATCTTCCAATAATAGGATTACTCATAAGCACTCCTTTTTATGACATTCAATCAAGTGTATCGCAAACGGCTTGCACCCAAATACTCGCGCAAAATCGAGTTCGTGGGCACATCCGCCATCGGCATAGAGGTGAAATTCTGCAAGAAACAAGACAAGCGCCGCGCAATCACAAACTCCGGATCCGACGGCTTAATCTGGTTTAAAAGCGGCGAGGCCAAGGTCTTCAAGACGGGGATTTCGTAATCCAGCGCGGTATTGAAGACAGCGTCGGCATAGTGTTGGAAGGGGAAAATCCACTTCTCCTCCCCTGCCCGAACCGCCGGCCAGAGGCGCAACGTCTCACGCGGACTCCGTCCACGGAACTGCCCATCGCGCACCATCCGTCGCAACAAGCGATTATCAATCGTCGAAATACGATTATTGTTATCGATGGCCAACTGCGTCAGCGCATTCACATAAATCAAAAACTTCTCTTCACGCGGAATTGCGGGCGTCAAATCAGGATTCAACGAATGAATCCCCTCAATCACCAAGATACCACGCTCGCGATCCACCGTAAGCGTTTCATCCGAATCATAGCCCTCATGCTTGAAGAAATCAAATTTCCGCAAGGGAATCGTCTCGCCGGCAAGCAACTTAACAATATCCGCATTCAAGCGCGGACGATCCACCGCATCCAGATGTTCGTAATCCAGGTTGCCCTGTTCATCGCGCGGATTGAGGGCATCCCCCACGAAATAATTATCGGTAGAAATGAGCGTTGGCACAAGCCCAATCACCCGCAAATGCGTGCACAAACGCATCGCAAAGGTCGTCTTCCCTGCAGAACTCGGCCCAGCGATTAAGACTACATGCGGCCGAGGTACCTGCGCTGCGATGCGATCTGCGAAAGAGGCCAAGCGCTTCTCGTGCAACGCCTCCACCGTGTTGATCACATCTGCCACCGAACCATCTGCGATTGCCGCATTCAATTCGCCCGCATTGCGTACACCGATAATCTCACCCCAGCGCAAATGCTCTGCATAGACATCGAAGAGGAAATCATAAGGCGGCATCGGATCCAATTCCATCGGCGACTGGACACTCGGGAATTCCAAAACAAACCCATCCCGCAGCGGCACCAAATCAAAGAGACGAATCACGCCACTGCGGTTCGCCAATGCCCCCTGAGGCAAATCATAGAAATCGCCACACGTCACCAAAGCCAAATAAGGCGGATTACGATGCGCCAATAGATTCACCTTATCCATCTGGCCACGTTGCGTAAAGAGCGCCACAATCTGCTCATAGCCAGCCAATTGATGGATAATCGGTTCATCCGCTTCAATCAAAGCCGCCAACTGTGCACGGAGCGCGGCCGTCTTTGATTCGCGTTCAGCCTCAGGCACATTCCAAGACCAAAACAACGCATTATGGCCGAAACTCTGTCTGACCCGTGCCTGCGTTTCAGGGAAGTGTTCATGCAAAACCTTCGCCAAAAGGAAACACAACGTCCGACGATAGACCTGCCATCCATTCTCCTCGGCCAGAGTCAATGGCGCAAGCTTTGCATCTAAAAGTGCCGGTGAATCCAGCGGCACCACATCGTTATTCAACAATGCGGCCAAAACGGGCAGCCCATTCACCTCATGTGGCAACACCTTCGCCAACGGAGTTCCCTTCTCCGCTGCGACGAATTCACCACCATTCAGTTCAAACGAGATCATCACCGACACTCCAAGACGTGCGATTCACTTAGTTCGTCAAATCGTCTTCGGTATTCATCACACCATCCATCCCTGCAGAACGGACCGTGTACTTCTTACCTTCAGCCTTGTACTCAAAAGGAATGCCCCAGGCATCATTCAAAGCACCCGCCTTCAAAAGCGGTTCTTCATCATTGATTCCTGCGGTGAGGTCTTCGATATTACGCGGCAAACGGCCCGTCTTCATACGATAGATATCGCAAGCCTGGCTGATGGCATTAATCGAAGTCAACGTGGTAGCCTTACGCGCATCATCACCAGCGCCAGCGAAGTTCACCACCACCACCGTTCCCAAAATACCGAGAATGGTAATCACCAGCAAGAGTTCCACAAGCGTAAACCCTGCACGACGCTTTTTACGGTTCATTGTCATTGTCCTATTCCTCTCATGATTAAACTACTGACCCATCGCAGATGTTGCAGAAAAGACTGCAGACAAGATGGCGATTGCCACGAAGCCCACCCCAACTGCGACAAACAAAATCAAAATCGGCTCCAACATCGTCGTAAACACCTTGATGTTGCGATTCAATTCCGCCTCATAACGCTTTCCGATATGCCCCAGCGCCGTGGGCAAATTACCCGTCTGCTCACCGAGTGCCATCATATCCGTCATCATTCGTGGGAAGACCCCACTCTGCGCCAAAGGCCCCGAAATCGTCGTACCATCCGTCACACGCTCACGCGCCTTCTTGAGTTCCGCCCCAATCACCGCATTGCCACTCGTCTCTTCGGAAATGCGCAGCGCACTTAAGACATTCACCCCATTCGAAAGCAAGGTCTGCATCGTGTACGCCAGCGAAGCATACGCCCCCGCTGCAATCAGCCCCTTCACCAAAGGCATCTTCAACTTAAAAGCGTCCCACTTCAAGCGCCCCGCACCCTGTGTCCACTTACGGAAAAGCAACACCGCCACCACCAGCCCCAAGGCATAAAAGACCCCATAACGAATCATGCCCTCACTCATCGCCATCAGAATCTTCGTCGGCACAGGCAATTCCTGCCCCATGCTCTTAAACAACTCCGTAAACTGCGGCACAATCTTCACCATCGCGAAGATTACCGCCAATACACCAATGCCCAAAACAATACACGGATACGTCAAAGCCGACACAATCTTACTCTTCATCGACTGCGTGCGCTCATAGTGTTCCGTCAAACGATGCAACACCTCCACCATCGCGCCCGAAGCCTCACCGGCACGCACCATGTTGCCATAAATCGCAGGAAACGTCTTTGGGTGCGCATCCACTGCATCCGAAAAGGCCTCACCACGCACAATGCGATCCTCCAAATCCGACGCCACCACACACATGCCCGAATTCGGATCCCCCTGGTTGGCCAACGTATTTAAAGCCGCCCCCAGCGTCATCCCCGCCTCAATCAAATCTGCCAATTCAGAAGTAAATAACAACACCTCCGCAGGCTTCATCTTCTTTGCCGGCGCCGCAGAAAACGAGAAAAATCCGCCCTTAGCACCACCCGCAGCCTTCTTCGCTGCGCCCCCAGCCGCCTCCTTCACCGAAAGCGGAGTCAACCCCATCCCACGCAAAGCCGCCAAAGCAGCGCGACGATCCGCCGCCTCCAAGGCACCCGACCGTTGCGCACGCTTACTATCTAACGCGAGATACTCAAAATTTGCCATAACGTCAATATGTTACCATAATTAAAGAAGAGAGACCACTTTTATTTCTCAT
>JAGCML010000128.1 GCA_017646485.1 Kiritimatiellia bacterium | reverse complement strand
TAAACACCATCGGCATGGAAGTGGCCGGCGGCGGGGGTGTTGTTATTGGGAAGGGCGAGCTTGAGCTCGTAAGCGCCCTCTGTGACCACGTCAAGGTGTTGCTAGGGGAGCCCTGCGACGGCGCACCATTCACCCTGGGTTTGCCCTGGCGTAACGGGAATTAAGAAGAAGCGTGTCGCATCGTGTGCGTCCCGAACAAAGACCGCGGGCTGCACTCCCGTGGTGATAATGCTCTTGAGGGGCACGGCAAGCGGGGCATGATCTGTGGGAGCAGCGGTGCAGAGAACCGTTGTACGAGCGCCTGCAAGGGCATGCTCAAGCGGATGTTCAAAGCAGGTGTAGACAGGTACCAAGCCATTGCTTTCACCAATGCCGAGGTGAAGGGTGCCGTGATGACCATCCACGTGAACCGTTTCACCTTCTTGCAGCGTGCGTGCTTCCTCTGCGGGAATCATACTTTTCACGCGGAGGGCTTTGGGGTTGGCCAATTGTAAGAGCGATACGCCGGGTTCAACCCATGCGCCAGAGATGGCACTGAGTGATTCGACCCAGCCATCTGCAGGGGCGCGAAGAGCGATAACACCGTCCTTTTCTTCCGCACCGAGGAGTTGGGCCTGATATTCGGCGCGCTTGATGGCGATTTCAGTTTCCAACGCTGCATTGGCTTGTTGGAGCGTGCGATAGGTTTCCAGGCGCTTTTCCAATACGGCGAGTTCGGCGGCGCGCGCCTTGCGTTCGGGGGAGGTGATGGTGGCAAGGAGGTCGCCTTGCTTGACGTGGGTGAGCGTTGCGACCTCAAGTTTCAACAAGCCTGCAATGGGCGCTGCAACGATTTGGCGTGCCTCTGGGCAGAGTTCATAACGCCCAATAAAACGTTGTATGCGCTGGATGTCGCGAGGTTCGACCTTGAGGGTCTTTAAGCCCATGATGGTTTGCGTGGCGAGCGGCACAGAGATGGATTGTAAAGGTGCGTGAGGCGCACCACCATGCGTTTCGTGTTCATGGTCGTGACCTTCACACGCCGGCTGAGGTGTCTCATGTGCGTGTGTTTCATGGTCATGGTCGTGACCTTCACACGCTGGCTGAGGAGCCTCATGTGCGTGCGTTTCATGGTCATGGTCGTGATCATCGCAGGCTGGGGGATGCGCTTCATGAGCCTCGTGTGCATGCGCTTCATGGTCATGATCGTGACCATCGCAGGCTGGGGGATGCGCTTCATGAGCCTCGTGTGCATGCGCTTCATGGTCATGCTCATGGTCGTGGCATTCCACTTGTGGGGGCGGGGTGTGGGCACAATTGGGACCATGGGTGTGTTCAGCCTCTGCGTGGAGGGCGCACATCGGCAGGGTGAGACCGCAGAGAAGGAAGAGGGTGCGTGGAGGCATAAGAGAATTAGTCATGGGAAGGGGCTTTCTGGAAGGTGAAATTGGTGAAGTCTGCAGTGAGGAGGGCGAGTTGCTGTTGGCGTTCGATTTCCAAGAGTGTTTGCTCTAAAAGGGTCTCGCGAAGGGCTAAGTAGTCAAGGGGCGTCAACTCGCCGAGGGTGAAGAGTTGGTCTAATGCTTGACGATCTTGATGCGGTGCGAGCGCATGGGGAAGGCATTGCTGATAGGCTGCGCGCACCTTTGTTGCATCGCAGACGAGGGTTTGCCAACAGTGTATCGCGGACAATCGCGTAAGGGTGCGTTCACCTTCAGCTTCAGCAATCGCCTTCCGATTGCGATTCCAGAGCGGCAGGGTAATGCCTGCGGTCAATCCCAACCGATTGAGCCCCTCTTCATTTGCGTAGACGGGGCCGATATTGAGGTCGGGATACTGTCGGCGAACCTCCAATTCGAGTTGCGCTTCGCTTTCGCCCAAGCGTGCTAAGGCGAGCAAGACCTCGGGGTGTTTGAGCAAGGTTTGTACCTCCACCTCGGGCAAGGGGGCTTGTGGCGACGGAAGGGTGGCTGTGACGCGAAGGGTTACCTCTGGATGCAGACCGAGCAACTGCAAGAGGTTGTGTTCTGCTGTGCGTAATGCGGTGCGCGCTTCTGTTAAGGTGTGCGAACGTGTATGGAAGGATTGTTCCATCGCCATGCGTTCTGCGAGGGAGACTTCGCCTGCGGAGTAGAGGGCAAGGACGGCATCTCGTGCGTGGCAGAGGGCGGCATCTTCCATTTGTTCTAAAACATAGATGCGCTCGCGGAGGGCGAGGAGTTCGTAAAAGGCCTTTCGTACCTCAATGCCGAGGGCGTGCTCTGCCGCGAGCACTTCCGCCTTGGCAGTATCGGTGAAGGCTTCGGCGACCTTGATTTCGCGTTCGGGCACACCTGAGAGCGGAATCGTGAAGACGAGTGCGCCGCCCCCAAGGAAGGGATGGTCGGAGGGGTCAAGGATACGTTTGAGGTCAAACTCAAATGCGGGATCTTCCCACCAACCGCTCTCTTGCGCGATGTTTTCCTTCGTGGCGACGCTGAGGCGTAGGCGATTGATTTCGCGATTGCCAATGAGGGCCAGCAGGACGGCATCTTCTGGTGAGCCGAGGGTGACTTCGCACGGTGTGCCAAGGGTGGCGTCATTTTCCCAGTCAATGGGTGCCGGCGTGTACTGTTTGCAGGCGGCAAGCCCACAGAGGAGGAGGGGAAAGAGGATTAAAAGGGGGATGTGTTTCATTTCGTTCCTTTCAGACCAAGACCAAAACATTTAACGGCTGCCGGAAGGATGAGCAGATTTAAGAGCATTGCGCCTAAGAGACCGCCGAACTGCACCACCGCTAAGGGCGCCAGGAGTTCGCCGCCTGAGGTGTCGGCAGCGAGCATAATCGGGATTAGGCCTATGACTGTCGTGAGTGAGGTCATCACAATGGGCACCATGCGTTCTTCGGAGCCTTGGCGAATGGCTTGGTCAAGCGTTTCGCCTTCTTGTACTCGCGTGCGATAACAGGTGAGGAGCAGGATGCCATTGCGCAGGACAAAGCCAATCACGGTGATGAAGCCAATGAGCGATGAGACGGAGACAATCGGCACCGTAAGCCAAATGGCAATCACGGCGCCAATGAGGCTCAGGGGGATGTTGATGAGGGCTAAGAGCGCCGCTCGAATTGAGCCAATCGACACAAAGAGAATGAAGAAGATGACAATGAGCAACCCAATCCCCAGGAAGGTGAGGCGTTGGGCGGCGCTTTCACGCGCTTGATAGCTTCCTCCAATATCAATGCTACACCCTGCCGCATTGGCAATGGGGGTCAAGGTGTCGAGGAGGCGTTTTACCACATGACCCACATCCACGCCTGTCGCAGGATTACAGGAGATGAGGGCCTTGCGACGCCCACCTTCGCGCAACATTAAGTTGGAGGCTTCTTCAGGGAAGATGTGTGCCACTTGGTCGAGGCGAACGCGTCGTGTGGCATTGCGTCCAGAGAGAAGGAGGGCTTTGAGGGTGTCGATATCGTGAATTTCTTCAACGGGGAGGCGAACCGTAATGGCGCGTCGTCTCACGCCTTCGCGGATTTCTCCGGCTTCGATGCCATTGAAGGCGGCAGCGACTTGTTCGCCTGCTTCTTTAAGGGTGATACCTGCTTCGCGCAGGGCTTCGGTGTCATACACGATGCGGAGCGTCCGCACGGTGACTTCACGATTGGCGCGCACGTCTGTGACTTCGGGCAGAGTTTCAAGTACCGCTTTCATCTTTGCCACGGTCTCGCGCAACACTGGCAGTGATTCGCCATAGACATTAACCGCGAGTTCTGCCTCTGTGCCTGAGAGCACTGCGCTAATGCGGTGGGCAATGGGTGTGCTCACGGCGACGGCGCATCCCGGCAATGGCATGAGGCTGTGGCGAATGGCATCGCGAATGGCATTGGTGTCCTTGTTGAGGTCAATGCGTACCACAAATTCGGAACTTGAAACTGGCTCAGCGTGTTGGTCACGTTCTGCTCGGCCTGTGCGTCGGGTGACGGAGAGGACGCCTGGAATTTGTGAGATAACAGGGACGCAGGCCTCGGAGATGCGTTCGGTTTCTTCCAACGAGGCACCTGGCGGCAGGGAGAGCATGACATTAAAGGAGTCTTCCTGGAAGGCGGGCAAGAAGCTGGAACCAAAGGAGCTGGCCAAGTAAACCGCACTCCCTGTTGCGAAGAGGGCAACGAGGAGGGTCAACACCGGGAGGCGTAAGACCAGGCGGAGGAAGGGACGATAGAGCGCTTGCAGGATGCGCACGCTAATGGGTTGCTTCAATGGCTGTTGCTTGGAGGGGTTGCGATGGGCCAAACGAAGGAGTTGGGCTAAGGCAGGAGAGAGAATCCACGCACAGAGCAGGGACATCGTAAAGACGCTGAGGTAGGAGAGGGCCAGGGGTTGGAAGAAGCGTCCTTCCAAGCCAGAGAGGCAGAGCAGGGGCAGGAAGACGAGCACCACGATAAAGGTGGAGAAGAGCACGCTCGGCGAAACAGAACGCACCGCTGCGAGAATGACTTGCAGGCGCGGGAGGCGTTCGGCTTCGGGGAGGGCTAAATTCTCGTGCAACTTTCTACGGATGACTTCTGTAAAGATGATGGTGGCATCCACAATGTCCCCCGTGGCCACCGCAATGCCGCCCAAGGTCATCACGTTAATGCCGAGGTCGAAGAGCGGGAAGAAGACCAAACCCGAGAGGATGGAGAAGGGAATGGCGCACAACACAATGAGCATCGTGCGGACTTCCAGTAAGGTGAGCAACAGCACGCCAATCACGATGAGGATGGCATCGTAAACCACCTTTTTCCCGCCTTCAATGGAGGCGTGGATGAAGTCGCTCTGACGGTAGGCATCGGGATGAACTTCAATGCCTTTTTCTGCAACCGATGCTGCGAAGTCATTGAGGATATGGTCAATTGATTGGGTGAGCTTAGGGGTGTTGCCTCCCGGTGCCTTTTGGATGGAGAGGATGACGGCCTCCTGGCCATTGTAGGAGGCACTTCCGCGACGGGGCATGCCTGCAATGGTGAGATTGGCCACGTCGCCCAAGCGCAATCCATTCTCTTCCGCTAAGGGAAGGGGCGCATTGCGGAGCGCTTCCAAGGTGTCGGCGCGTGCAATCTGACGGAGG
>JAGCML010000127.1 GCA_017646485.1 Kiritimatiellia bacterium | reverse complement strand
GCGTAGTGGCCACCTGCGTGACGGGGAGCATATTCGTAGTTGAAGACGCGGAGCTTCTTAACCTTGCCCTTCGGTACGCCTTCAAGCGTCTTCTGGCCGCGGTAGACATTGGCCATATAGACATTACAGGTCTTCTTTTCGAGATTGACCATATCGGGACGATAGGCTGGGGTGGGGGGGGATTTCAAGGGGATGGGCTCATAGTAGTTGGCATCAGGAGCGTCCCAGAGCGTCAAGACATTGTCGTAGATATCCACGAGCACAATGCGCCAAGGTGCGGCACCATCATCCTGCATTGCTGCGAGAATGAGTTCGTCATTGAGCGGACGAGGATGGAGGAAGTAGGGCTTGATGTGGTCAACGAGTTGGTCCTTCGTGATGTTTTCAATTGGCTTACCACGGAAGGGGAACTTCTGAACGGCGCCCTGGGTTTCAATACGGCCACGTGCAACATCGAAGAGGATGAGTTCGCCCTTACGCGGCACACCATGGTGGCCGGTGACGATGCCGACAAATTTGGTCGAGCTACCAGGAATGTGCTGGTGATAGAAGATGGCATTGGGCCAATAGCTATTCGAACCGTAGAATTCCTGTTGGTCAGAGCCGTCAGGATTCATCGTCATCAAGACGCGAGAGAAGTAGTGGGCCGAGTCGGTGTATTCCCAACGCATGAAGACGACGCGACCATTGGGGTAGACTTCGGGGTTCCAGTTGATATCTTGGTCGAAGGTGATGCGGCGAGCGGTCTTGCGATCCTTTTCAATCAACTGCAGGTTGGCCACATAGTCACCACCCGAGACGCAGGGCACACCATTGAAGCCAACGGTCGCCGTGGTGATGATGCGACCATCGGGGAGGTAGCAGGCATCGTAGTAGTCAACTTCAGGATTGGGGTCTTCGAAGGCCTTTGTCCACTGGTTGCCATTGGTATCCATTTCATAGATGCCCCACGGGCCGCTCTTTTCATCACCAGAGGAGAGGAGAATCTTTTCACCATCCCAGTCTAAGCAGAGTTCGCCGAGGTAGGCGGAGGAGTTGCGAATGACCTTTGCAGGGCCCATGTCTTGGCAAATGGGGCCACGCAAGACGGCATTCTTGTAACCACGCAAGGTGACATTGTTGTCACCATTCCATGCGGTGTTGCCCTGATAGTTCTGGAAGAGGCCCTGCTTGGAGCCCTTGGGACGATTGATGAAGAGAATTTCATCGAAGTCAACCGCCGGGTGCTTGAGGAGGACCTTCTTCTGCAATTCGCGGAATTCGCGTGCGGTTTCTGCCGTGGCCTTGCCTGCGAGCACAATGGCTTCCAACGCATCAATTTCCTTCAACGTTTCTGCCGCATCGGGATAGGCTTCCGGATACTTTTCTGCGTAAGCATTCAAAGCATCGCGCAAGGAGGTGGTGTTGATGCTGGCCAAGAGCGCACGCAGGCGGACTTGCTGCTGCTGTTCCTGCAAGGTGGGCAAGGTTTGGCCTAAGCGTGTGGCACGACCATTTTCAGGAACGAAGTAGTGGGTGCGCTCGGCTTTGCCGATATTGGTTTCCCATAAGATGGTGCGTGCATCGTCGGTGGCGGTGATGCGGAAGCCGTCTAAACGGTTGCCGAGGATATTACGATTCCACACCACAATCTTTTCGATGGGGTAGGCTGCGCCGAGGTCGAGTTCCCATGCAGGATGACTGCCACCTTCGGGGGTGTGCGTGACGGTGTTTTCTTCCCAAACACCAGAGAAGTTGCCATCAATTGCGCGTTCAGCGCCAGCGTTATGGGCTGTTGCAGACTGGGAGGCCTTGCCCTTTGGTGCGATATTGACACCATTGGAGAAGACTTCCACTTCTGCCAAGGAGAGGGTGGCAGAGTCTTTCGGCAAGTCAATCGTGATGTAACGAGCATCCACAGCCGCAAACAGCGGGGTGGCCGAGAGGGAGAGCGCTAAAAATAACGCCGCAGAAGAAAATAAACGATTAGACATAAGGAATCCTCGTATATTGACAGTATTCATTTATAATGATAGCAAAAATAGGCACAAAAGGCGAGTCGGGAATGTGTAAAAATGGAGAATTATAGCGTTGTACACAGGTGTTATTTTTGGGCGTGGAAAAGGGGCACTATGGGGTACGTAAGGATTGTCTCAATAAAAAGAAACCCTCACATTTCGCGAGGAAAGGTGAGGGGAAATGGAGTAGTAGAGCTGCTGAAATCGTGTGTAAGCAGATGCTTCATTCTGCTGTGGGTTCGCTATTCTTTGCCGTGAGGTGGCGCATGACGGCCTTTGCAATGTACCATTGGGCAACGCAGAAGAGGAGGAAGAAGCCCACGATAATGGCGATGACTAAATTGGGATGTTGCGCCCAGAGTCCTTTAAGCCATGCGATTGCAGGAGCGTAGAGTTTGGGCATAAAGAAGGTGACGATGAGACTTTGGAAGAGGCAAGAAAGTGCGGAGTAGAGCGTGTAGGCCCCAAAGTTGACGCGGAGCATGCCTGCTGCCAAAAGGGCAGGTGTGCGAATGCCGGGGGTAAAGCGAATGACAAACATCGTCTTTCCCAAATGGCGATCAAAAAAGTGGCTGCAGAGTTCGATTTGTGCTTGGTGTTTGCGAACCCAACGCAACCGAGCGACGAATTGCATCGCAAAGCGTACCGGGAGATACATAAGCAAGTCGCCGATGAAAACGCCCCAAAAGGTACTTTGAAGAGAGGTCATCCAGTGAAGGATCCCCTCGGAGATGAGGGGCGGCACAATCGTCCAGCAGACCACATTTTCAAAGAAAAAGGTCGCGACCGCGGTAAACCAACCTTGCAACCAGGGGAAATCACCCGAGGTTCGAATCGCTTCAATGAGCGTATTCAAATCGATGCCTGCGAAAGCTACATAGGTCATCATGGTTGTCCTTGTCCTTTCGGAACTTTATCTGCTGGGATCCCGAGGTAGTGACCAATTTCTTCAGCCACATCTGCGAAGGTTGGCGCAGAGACTCCACCGCCTGAACGCACATTGCCACGAGGTTTTTCAATCGTAACCAAAATGGCGAGTTCGGGGCGTGTAGCCGGATAAATTCCGATGAAGGAGACGTTGTAGTCGCTATGATTGTAGTGTCCATTCACGGGAATTTGCCCCGTGCCAGTCTTTCCTGCTACCGTGTAACTTGGAAGATTGGCGCGCCATCCAGTGCCACGCGGGCTCTTCGTTGTTACAGATTGTAGCATATCTAACATTTTTTTGCAGACATTTTCCGAGAGAGGACGACCTAAAACTTTCGGCTCGTTGCGGCGAATGAGTTCGCCTTCGTGGCTGCGTACTTCTTTGAGAATGGTCGGTTGCATTAAGTACCCGCCATTGCCAATGGTTGCATAGGCATTGACGAGTTGGAGTGCGGTCACCGAAATACTCTGGCCTAAAGGAATACGTGTGGGGGAGAGTTTATTCCACATGCGTTTGTTTTTGTAGTGCCAGAAGATGCCGGTTTCTTCACCGACGAGTTCAATGCCAGTCTTTTGTCCTAAGCCCATCGCATTGAAGCAACGCCAGAGGAGTTCGTTCTGCATTGGCATCCCTTTATCAGGAGCGGGCTGTGCCATGAGTAATCCAATTTGTGCTGTGCCGATATTGGAGGACTGCATGAGGAGTTCACGGGGACGGATTTTGCCATAGACGCGGTCACGCAAGGGTTTTCCGGCGTAGTACCAGACCCCAGAAGTGCCGACATCGAAGACGGTGTGTTCGGTGATAATGCCCATCTGGAGAGCCGTCGCCACCGTAATCGCTTTCATCACCGAGCCAGG
>JAGCML010000126.1 GCA_017646485.1 Kiritimatiellia bacterium | reverse complement strand
GGTATGATTAATGTGGAAGCGCGTTTCATTGGTCAACAAGCCAGTGGGGGCAAGTGTCGCACGAATGACGGCTTCAAGGTCTGCATGAATGCGTTCTTCTGGGACATCACGGGTCTGGTGAGAGCAGACCACATCGGTAATTGCAATGGGTTTGCCACCATCATAAAGCACCGACACTTGGGCCTTGGCATCAGGGCGCAAATAGTCAATCTGTTGCTGATGGCGCAATGTCGCCAAGTCACGCAAGATACGATGAGAAGCGACTAAGGGTAACGGCAAGAACTCTGGGGTTTCATTGGTGGCATAACCAAACATCATGCCCTGGTCACCAGCGCCTTGGTCTTCTGGATTTTCACGTTCGACACCACGATTGATATCAGGAGACTGCGCATGAAGATTGTTGACATAGGCAAAATCTTGGTAGCAGAAGCCTTCGGTGGGGTCATCATAACCGATTCGCTTGATGACCTCTGAAGCAATCGCTTTTGTATTCAACGTTTCGAAACCACGGCAGGTGATTTCCCCTAAATTGACCACTAAATTCGTACCGCAAGCTGTTTCGCAAGCCACATGTGCGCGATCGTCCAATGCTAAGCAAGCATCTAATACGGCGTCAGAAATCGCATCCGCCACTTTGTCTGGATGTCCTTCAGAGACCGATTCAGAGGTGTAGATATGACGGGCAGTTAATTTACTCATAGGTTCCTTTCCGGACTTGAACCACGGGCAATAAAAAAAGCAGTACATCCGCTGCACTGCCACCTAAAGCCGGTTTTTCAAGTGCCTCCTTTTTAGCGTACAGTTTCTCAGCCATTTGCGTCCGCAAGCCGGAGAGCTTTCAAATCAACGCAAATGTGGGGCACATTGTATCACATTTGCCTTCAGAAAAGTATGCCAACAATTATTTTTTAATGCAGACTTGTGTACCTTTGTCTCCGTCATTTCTTCATAAACGACTGGATAACATCGGCAGCAAGTAAAAGTCCAACCGTGGCGGTCACGGGCATGTACGAGCCCAACATTCCATCTGGCAAAGGCAAAGGCGCTTCAGCAGACCAAACACAACGCACGCCATGCGTGATTCCCTTTCGGCGAAGTTGTTGGCGGACATTCCGTGCGAGGGGGCAGACTTGTGTTTTAGAGATATCCGTTATCTTGAGGGCCAAAGGATCGAGTTTCCGTGCGGCTCCCATTGCTGACCACACAGGCAAGTTACTTTGTACACAGGCTTCCAACAAAGCGACTTTCGCAGGAATATCATCAATCGCATCAATCACAAAGTCGGGCTTAACAGAATCCAATAAGGATGAAACTTGATCTGGGGTAATGCGTTGCTGAATTCCGTTGACGATGCAATCAGGTGCGATATCTTTTAACTGCGCCTGTGTCGCCTCAGTCTTAGGGCGACCGATTACAGAAACGGCGGAAAAGGGTTGGCGATTTAAATTGGATGCGTCAAAGCAATCCCCATCAACCACGGTGAGTCGCCCTACTCCGCTACGTGCAAGTGCTTCAACACATGCACCACCGACAGCCCCTATCCCAATCACTAAACCATGTGCGGAATGGAGGCGGCTCAGCGTCTCTTCACCAAGCAGTGCGGCTGTACGGATTAAAAAAGCGGACGTCTGAGCACTGTCAGGCGTCCGTTGAATCACATCGTCACTCATTGAGCGTAAGGACATCTTACCAGGTGAGCACCGACGGGCAACAAGTCAGAATAGGTCTGAGCGCATTCTGGACGTGCGCAATCGCAACGTTCAGCAAAGCGGCACCCCGGAGCATAATTGCCAGGGCTGGGCACCTGACCCGGAATCGCACGAAGGGTCTTACCACGTGTCGCATGAGAAGGCAATGCCTCCAAAAGTGCACGTGCATAAGGATGCTTGGGACCCGCGAAGAAGTCCTTCGCATCGGCCTGCTCAACCACCTGCCCTGCGTACATCACTGCCACGCGATGGGCCATACGATAAACCACACCCATATCGTGGGTAATGAAAATCATACCCGAATCTTTACGGTGAAGCTGAAGCATCAAGTCCAAGACCTGTGCCTGAATCGTCACGTCCAACGCCGTGGTGGGTTCATCGGCAATCACGAGCTGTGGTTCAAGAATCAAGCACATAGCAATCATCACGCGCTGTTGCATACCGCCAGAAAGTTCGTAGGGATAGCAACGCAAGGCAAGTTCTGGATTCTGAATGCCGACCTTCTCAAGCCAAGCCAAGGCACGATTGCGTGCGCAATCCTTGGTGATTTCGGGTTCATGAATGAGAACCGCTTCAATAATTTGATCACCAATACGCACCAACGGCGAAAGCGCCGTCATCGGATCCTGGAAGATTACGCCAATCTTCTTTCCGCGATACTCACGCATCTTATCAATTGGAAGCTTAAGCAAGTCCACGCCTTCAAAGAGGATTTCGCCACCAAGAATACGTGAAGGGGGCGAAGGCAACAAACGCGGAATGCACATCGAGCTCACGGACTTACCGCAGCCAGACTCACCAACAATGCAGAGGATTTCACCACGACGGACATCAAAAGAGACGTTTTCAACCGTAGTAACCGCTTTACGCGTTTCGTCATTTTCAAAAGCAATTGTGAGATTGCGAACTTGAAGCAGAGGTTGTTCAGAATTAGACATTGCGTCGCACCTTTACTGAAGCTTGCTGAAGGGTTTCGGGTCAAATGCGTTACGCACGCCTTCACCAACCATAACCGTGAGGAACATCACCGTGAAAATTGCTAACGAGGGGAAGAGGATCAACCACCACGCCCAACGATATGTTTGAGCCTGATTGAGCAATTCACCCCAGCTGGGCGTCAACGGAGGCAGACCAAACCCAAGGAAGTCCAACGAGACCAAGGAACCGATTGCACCCACCAACAAGAAGGGGAACAAGGTGATAATCGGTGTCAGCGCATTGGGCAAAATATGACGGAAAATAATGCGTGCATTGGTCAAACCCTGGCAACGTGCTGCCGCCACGAAGGGACGATTACGCAAACGAAGGAATTCTGCACGCATGTAATACGACAGCCCTAACCAACAGAAAAGCCCGTACACCAAGAGGAGCAACCAGAAGCTACGCCCAAAGACTGCGCCCACAAGCACCATAATGTACAAGAACGGCATCGCAGCCCAAATTTCGGTGAAACGCTGGACGCAAATATCGACCTTGCCACCGAAATAGCCCTGGATAGAGCCGATAATCATGCCCAAAACGGTTGCAGTCACGGCCAACAAAAGACCGAAACTCATAGCGATACGCGTGGCGTAGACAATGCGAGAGAAAACATCGCGACCCGAACCATCAAGACCGAAGATGTGGCTCGAGGTCGGAGGGAATGGGAAGCGGATGTTATTGTTTGCGTAGACAGCATAGACTGTGCCGGTCTCAGGATCGGTGTAGAAAATACCATCCGCAGCAGTGATATCCTTCTTAAAGCCTGCAGTAGCCCAAGTGGTCAAATCTGCCATCAACGCTTCAGACGGCGGAGGCGTTTTCTTCGAAGGCTTAAGCACCAACTTTGTCAATTCGCCATTTTCATCTGCTTCACGCATAAATGCATAGGTCAACTTCGGCAGAAAGCGTTGGTTATTCGGCAATACCGCACGCAGATTGACACGTACCGTCTTCGGCGGTTCGCCACTCTGCTTCTTCGCAAGGACAACGCAAAGCTGTTGCCACGGGAAAGCGCGCTGAGACATCGGAGCAACAATCACCTCCATCGCCTCACTCGCTTCACCACGCAAACGTGCATTAATTGCGTCACGCAGTTCGGGCGTAAGCTCAATCAAATCGGTTAACTTGGTGTGACCATCACGCAAATCGGTCTGCGGGAAGAACTGCTTACAGTTATCCTGACGAACGATGGACAAGTCATGCGTTAAATTGAAGCGACCAACAGGTTGATTCGGAATGAGCGAAAGGGTTACGACCTTATCATCTTCCAAATCTGCCGTATCTAAAGTTTCACCGGGAGAATAACGCACTGGGGCAAAGAGTGCAAAGTTGTTTGCATCCTTCTTAAATGCTTCACTCTTGGTAAACAAACGATAGTCGATGTGAGTGGTTTCGCCCGTAGCTTCAAGCACGCTCTTGGGCGGTTGCTTCATCAAAAAGGGGCAAGACCATTCACCGTTAAAACGCATCAACAAGGGATCGCCATTGCAGATGAATTCAGCGCCCAAACTAATCACATAGAGCGCAATCAACAAACGAAGAGACCAGAAAGCAATACGACTGCGACGAAAACGTTCAAGTCGCTTTTGTGTCAAAGGTGAAAGATTAAAGAATTTCATAAGTACCCTATTTGTTTAAAAGGTTAAAATGCGGTCTGTATCCATGGAAAACAACTCAATCGCAGGTGATGTAACCGCGTTACTCTGCGCATCAGTCCGGGGATAATACTTCACTTCAACAACACGTGTTGCTCGTCCCTCAGCGTCCATTTCCAAAATCCGTCGTCCTTGTGCATCAAACTGTTGCACGCTACCATCCGCAAGGGTACGCTTCCACCCTTGCAAGCGACGATTTGCATCGTAGATATAATCGTCTTTCCAATTCTTAAATGCCGTTAACGCAGGATCTTCATAGACAAATCCTGTCTCAGGAGCGGTATAATCCACTTGGAGGATTTTACCATCTTCAGCGTAAGTACGACGTTCATTCGCTAAATAACGGAAAGAAACAAAGAGAGGCGCAGATGCAGGCACGCCTTTACGCATTGCGACACACGCAATGTCTACATGACGCGAAGGCATCCCCTTTTGGTCAAAAGCGCCATGATAATCCACCTCAATGGTCGCTAAAGAGGCATCTTTTGTCAGCGGACGAATACGCACCTTCTTCGGATCACCATTCGTAACAAACCACTGATAGGTCAAACCCGACTCAAGAGAAAGTGCACTCACGGTCAACTTACGCGTCTTTTCCACGCCACGCACCACACGTTTAATAGACCATGGAGTGTCCGTCAAGCGTTCACTTGTCGGTGCATCAAAGTAATCAATATACTGACGTGGCATCGTTTCACGACGTGCAACAATCTGAAACACCGCAGGCAACGTAGCCTTCGTCAATGCATGCGCTTCAGTAATAAAGGTTTTTCCGTCAATTTGATCTACATTGAACGCCATCGGATGTGCCGCAACCGAACAATACTCAGCCGCCCCCTTCACACTTTTACGGAGCAACTGCTGAACCGTCTGCACCAAAAGTCCCTTACGCAACATTTCCTGTTTTGTCTCAGGATGCATTGCGGCCAATCCAGCTAAAACCAACTCCGTCAATTGTTCATTCGCGACCTTCACATCCTCTTGTGCAGGCGTCTTTCCGCATGACAAGATGACCTGAGGCATCGCAGCAGTCAAAAGGTCTCCCTTCAACTGAGCAGAATAGTCCGGAGTCGCATCGTAGATATAAAGTTGATTGAGGGCAGCCAAACGGAAAGAGAGTTGATCTGCCGCAGTTTCCGTTGCAATCAAACGTGGCAACGAACGCCAAAACGCAGTATTTGCCAACGATAAGATGCTATTTCCAACCACTGGATAAGAGGAAAGACCCGAAGAGAAGAGACCATTAGCGATTCCCACATGAGCACGTGCAATCTGTGCCTCATCACCATATACTGCCGACGTCAACAACGGGAAGTTTTCAACAACAATCTGGGTGCGATCTTCGTCACGATTAACATAAATATCACCAGCATTGCCTGCGGCAGTGCCTTCTTCAATCCATTGACGAATCTGGTCTGCGTAAGGACCATTATAAGTGTTTGCCTGAGAGATATTTTGGCGATTCAGATTCAACAAGGTGGTCATGTAACCGCCCTGCACAGGATCCCAATTCCACTGGGTATTCTTTGCACTAATCGTTAATTCGGAACCCAACGCTACTGGAACTGCCAAAGCGGCACGAAGAGGCGCATGCGTTGTTGCGGCATGTTGCTGTGCTTCAGCGCGTTGAAGCATTTCAATGTAAGCGGGTTGCTGACGTAAAACCGCCAAATCTGGGTCTTCTTTTAATTGACGCAGATTTGAAAAGCCGCATTCAATTGCCTTTTGCAACCAAGTTAATGCTTCTTCAGGACGACCATCAATCGCACAAACACAAGCGACATTATAGTTCCAGTTCGGATCATTGGGAAAGAGTTTCACCGCCGAACGAGCAGCAGTCTCTGCTGAAAGCAGATCTCTGCGCTGCAATGCACCCATGAATTGCGAAAGATATTGACGATGTTGCGGGAAAAGTTTAGGCATGTCAAAAACAGACTGCGCCGTGAGCGTTGACAGCATCACGAAGAAACTTAATCCACAAAGAAATCGCTTAAACATCATTGTTTTTTAGGAAAATCTAATCTACCTCAAAATGAGCCGTTTAGTTTATCAAAAAATAGACCTAAAAAACTCACCTTGAGGTATTTCATCGTTGTTTACGACCGCCCTTTTAACTGCTGGAAGCGTGCCGTAACAGGTAATTCGCCCACGATAGGACGAGCATAATTCACGAACAAATCAGTGACGTTATTCCCGGCTTCATTGATATACTCTGCAGGCAATTCACGAGTATGCTTTGCCACAGCAGCAAGCGGCGTAACATTATACTCCACTTGATAGGCTTCGCCTGGCACACGATTGATCGTAATCGTGCCACTACGATGCTGGCCACTCGTTGCAGCCTGAACCGCTTCTGCGCCCACCTGACGTGCTTCTGCTGCATCCGTCTCGGAGGTAATCCCCACGAAACAACGCTGAATAAAGCCGAAGGTATCAGCACGAACGCGCTTAATCTTGAGACGTTCGCGAATGACAGCGGCCAAGTTTTCACCCAATGCGCCAGAGGTCAACTGCACATTGCCATGCGCATCGACTTCCGTGGAGAAGGTGTCTGCGATTGCTTTGCCATCGGGCTACGAATCCCTTCGCTCACCGCAACGACGCAACGGCCATACTTTTCCATACACGCTGCGACATCTGCGACAAAACGATCCACCGTAAAGGGACGTTCAGGCACATAAACCAAGTGCGGGCCATCGTCTTCATCTTGCTTTGCAAGTGCAGCTGCAGCCGTTAAGAAGCCTGCATTGCGCCCCATGATAACATCAATCTTCACACCACCAAGGGCACGATTATCCAAATCATCACCACGCACAGCGCAAGCCACGAAGCGACCTGCCGAACCATAACCAGGCGTGTGGTCATTGCACAAAAGGTCATTGTCAATCGTCTTCGGGATATGGAAGCAGCACATGTCATAGGCTTGACGTTCTGCTTCCTGCGCAATGATGTTTGCCGTTTCAGCAGAGTCATTGCCACCGATGTAGAAGAAGTAACGAATGTTATGCTTCGCCAAGATGTTGAAGATTTCACGACAATCGTCTGCAGTCGGCTTTCTACGGACAGAACCCAAAGCCGAGCTCGGCGTCTGAGCGACCTTTAAAAGAACTTCGTCTGGTTCAGCACGCAAGTCAATGAAATCCTCATTAAAAATGCCCTGAATGCCATGTAATGCACCATAAATCTCAACAATCTTATCAGAAGATTTAGCTGCCATCACCGCACCGACCAAACTCTGGTTAATCACCATCGAAGGGCCACCACTCTGTGCAATAAGCATATTACCGACCATAACCAAGCTCCTTTTGAGGTGTGCGCTTTACTGCAGATGTCACAGCAAAGCGCACAATGCAATTACTTCGAAAGTGCCTTGGCGATTCGCGCCATTGCTTCGATGACCTTTTCGCGATTATTGAACGCAGAGATGCGGATGTAACCCTGACCGCAACTTCCAAAACCAGCGCCAGGCGTTGTGACCACCTGAGCTTCGTTCAACAAACGATCAAAGAATTCCCAAGAGTCACCCTTCACATTGACCCAAACGTAAGGAGAATTGTCGCCGCCAACGCAATCAAAGCCAAGCGCCTTCACCCCTTCGCGAATCAACTTTGCATTACCGAGATAGTAATCAACCTGTTCGGTGGTCTGCTGATTGCCTTCAGGAGAGTAAACAGCCTCTGCTGCACGCTGGACAGGATAGGAAACACCATTAAACTTCGTCGTGTGGCGACGATTCCACATCGGATGGACCATCACTTCTTCGCCAGCCTTCGTGTAGGCCTTCAAGTTTTCAGGCACCACCGTGAATGCGCAACGAACCCCCGTGAAGCCAGCCTTCTTCGAGAAGGAGCGGAATTCAATTGCCACATCCTTTGCTCCTTCAATTTCATAAATCGAGT
>JAGCML010000125.1 GCA_017646485.1 Kiritimatiellia bacterium | reverse complement strand
TCCTCTGCAAGCACATCGGCTGCAGCATTCACCCCTGCAACACAGTGCGGCAATACGCCTGGTAATGTTGCACGAATCGCATTTCTCGGAATGGTTAAATCGGCATTTGAAACATCCTCACGCCACGTTTGTCCACGCGCCTGCAACCACGCCACTTGCGCCTCATGCGTTTCATCCAATAAGGGACGCACCAATTGAATTCGCGCATCCCACGGCGCACGATTTTCAAATCCAAAACTGGTCAACCCCTCTGCACCACATCCACGCGCCAAACGTAAGACCACATTCTCTGCACGATCACCCGCATGGTGCGCTAAGAGCAACCCCGTCAAATTGAACTTTCGCACACACGCCGCAAAGAAATTCATCCGATGACGTCGCGCAAAGACCTCCTTCGTCTCATGCGTCGTCCATGGTTCTGCGCAACGCCCCACCTCCAAGATCACCCCAACCTTCGCACACAACTCACGCACAAAGACTTCATCTGCATCCCCCTCTTCATCCTCAAAGGCATGATTGAAGTGAATCGCCACCACAGGGAAACCCACGTCTAAACACTTCAATAGTAAAGCCGTCGAATCAGCGCCCCCACTCAAGCAGAGGCCCCACGCTTCACCAGGACGAAGAACGGGCAATTTCATTCGGGCAACTCCTGTGCAAGGAAGGCAGAAAGCGAATCATCCAACTGCGCACGCGGTCCTCTTTCTGCCCATAAGAGCGTCATCTGAGCGGCAAGGGCCGCACGCATCCGACGCAATCCCGGCTTTTTCAAGGCGCGCAACACGGCGAGGCGTTGCAACTCCAGTGCATACCGCGCTTCACGCACAGCCAAGGAATGCCCTGAAAGCACGGGGGCTTCAGCCAATTCCTCTAATTCAACCAACGTCTTTTCCAGCGCATCAGGCTTCAAGGCTGGCCCATCGGCCAAAGGTAGATTGTAGGCCTGGAAGAGCTTGGTCGCATTTCCCGCAAGCGCCTCTGCCGTAAGATAGGTATCCCCCAAGCGCAACAGTAAATCGCCGAGTCCCTCCTCGCCCAATAACACATCTGTTAATGCAGGCAGATTTGGTTCCCCATGTGTATTCCAAGCGAGCGCCCCAGCGAATGCGAGTGCGGGAATCGACACGGTGAGGGGTTGCCAATGCCCCGCGTCCCCCCAGTCTGTGAGGAGCATACCCGATGCATCGGCTTGGGCAGCGGCACGGATATTGGCGAGCATATTTGAGGTTCGCCCACAGAAACTCCGCCACGAAGAGGTGCCCGGACAAACCACCACCTCCAAGCCCTCTGCACGAAGACGCGCAGCATATTCACCAATGGGATCTGTCGCTTCATAACCCCAAACGAGCCACCGCACCTCGGGTAAAAGCGTTTTCACCTGCGGCAAGATCTCGGGATGACGAATAAGCATATCCGCCCACAACTCTGGACGTTTGCCCTGGCGAAGGGCCACATCAGCCATTTCGCGCATATAACCCAGATAGAGCGCAGCCTTATCATCGGTTTGCGAACGCCCCTGCCCTAAATCAAAAACCTCGTCGCCCCCCAGATTCACCGATGTGGCACGAGGGAAACACGGCAACAACTCCTCCAGCAACCCCTTCACAAAGTCACGCGTGGCCCGATCGGCAGCGAAAAGACCCGTGGGATGCGCCTGAATCGAACCCCATGGCGTGCGCCCCC
>JAGCML010000124.1 GCA_017646485.1 Kiritimatiellia bacterium | reverse complement strand
CGTATTGGAGTGCGGCGATTGCTTTCCCAAGGAGACTTTTGGGCGCGCTCGTCTCAGCTTCCGTGGCGGCGGGCGACAGCGCAGGTTCTGTGTCAAAGGCGTGAATGGTAACGCCGCCGATGAGACCGGTGAGCGTTGCGACCAATGGACGGACAATCGCAAAGCACCATCCTAAAAGTGAACCGGTGGCAAAGAAGGAGTCAATGCCAGTCTGTGGTGTGGAGATGAGGAACGCGGCCACGGCTCCTTTGGAGGCACCACTTCGCTTGAGCGATGCGGCTAAGGGGAGGACGCCGCAGGAGCATAGCGGGAGGGGAACGCCCAGTAAGACGGCCAAGGCAATGGCGCGTTTCCCTGCGGCGCGTCCTAAAAAGCGACAAACGAGCGCAGGGGAGATGAGTAAACTCAAAATCCCTGCGATGAGGAAGCCGAGGAGCAACCACGGTGCCATCGCTTGCGCAGTTCCCCAAATGGCAGAGAGGAGTTGGGTGATAAGGGTCATAAACGGCATCCTTGCGTCATGCGTGTGAGGTCAAGCGAGGCGTGAGGGGTTAGGCGAAATCATCTTTGCGTGCATCGACATAGGCTTCGATGGCTTCACGGTCTGCTTGGGTTTGTAATTCACCCATCAGCGTTTCCTTCACCTCTTCAAAGAGCGCTTGCTCTTCAGGTAAATGGGCAATCACATGGATGAGATGCCACCCTAAAGGGGTCTCAACCACATCGGTAATGGACTCTTCTGCTGCGGCAAAGGCGGCGTCTTCAAAGGATTCGTACATCATACCGCGCTTGAAAAAGCCCAAGTCGCTATTGTTGGGACAGGAGGAGGTTGAGCGAACAGCGTCATCCCACGAGAGTTCTCCGGTGAGAATCTTTGTGCGCAGATTGAGGAGTTTCGTCGTTGCCTCTGCTGCGGATGCGACATCGCGGTGGATGACAATGTGCCGTGCACGAACACGTTCGGGCAGGACAAAGTTTTCGGGATGTGCTTTATAGACCTTACGTGCGTCTTCAATCGTGACACGCGGGGCTGCGTCTGCGATCGATTGTAGAAGATCATTGACCGATTGCTTTGCCTTGGCGGCATCGGTTTCAAGAATGATTTGTTCGCGCAGATTCTCTTCGGCCCAGGCGCGGAGTTGCGCCTCATCGGGGGTCTCATTGCTCGCCTTCATAAAGGCTTCATAACGCGGCTTCAGACGAGCGACTTCTGCGTCAATCGCCTCAACGGTAGGAGGTGTGTATTTCATTGCACGCCTTCTTCTTGTTGGATGAGGAGGGGCTCTTGTTCGCGTTCAGCCTCAATGGCTTGAGCGGCTTGCAAGCGTTCTTCTTCGGATTTGAAGACGCCTGCAGCTTCCAGTTCGGCATCTTCTTCGGGGGTCAACTGAATGGGTTGCGTAGGTGCCAGACCCTGCTTAATACGTTCAATTTGAGCACGTCGATTGGCTTGTACGCGTTCGGCTTCCATCGTGGCCACGCGGAGTTGGAGAGCCATCTTTTCATTCTCTTCGGCCTGTTGCTGGGCGGCACGGCGTTTGAGGAGGCGCGAACGGAAGGAGCCTTCCTTGGCGGGCTTGGCTTGTTTCGCTACGGTCTTCTTCGGGGCGGGTGCTGTTTCGGCCTTGGGGGCGGCAGGAGCTTCAGCCGTTGCGAGCGTCTCTGTGTCTGGTGGCGTATCGATGAGTCCCTTGCCCAGACCTAAGGTGAAGGTGAGTCCATCTTTGGAGAGCGTGGCATACTCGCGGTTATAGTCAGCCGTGATTAAGGTGAACCCATTTTGGGTTTCGCCTTCGCCGAGCAGATAACTCGCCATTGCGCCAGCCGTTTCGTCCAAAAACGCAATCTTTCGTGTGCCATCGGGCATATCCGTAATGCCACACATGCGAAACTTCTGGGCAATTTCTTCCTTTTGTTTCTGCTGTTCAGCTAAGGCAACGGTATCGGTTTCCGTTTCCTTGGCCATGTCACCAAAGGGCTTGGCATCGATGATGGGCTGATACTGTTCTCGCGTTGCCAATCCTTGTGCAAAGAGCGACGACGCCATCATCAGAACGAGGAGAACGAATAAGTGTGGCATAGCACACGCTCCTTAGAGTTTGATAAAGCCTGCAAGGTTGAGGAAGACCAATACGATGCCAATCGGCGCCAACCAACGGATGAAGAAGGCCCATGCCGTCAAAATCCATGTGGGGAAACGCCCTGCGTCATCTTCGGCCAATAAGCCCGGTGCTGCCTTGCGCGGATCCCATGCCCAACCCACCAAGAGGGCTGTCGCCAAGGCCGTGAAGGGCAGACACCAGTTCGATGCAAAGTTGTCCAAGAGGTCAAACCAACTGCCCATCGCCAATTTACCCATCACCCAAGTGCACCCCTTGTGGAGGGGTTCGAGGTGGCTCCAGTCTGCCGTTGAGAAGACCGAAAGCAACCCCATGACGGTGCATCCGATGAAGCCAATCAAGACAGCCTGCTTGCGCGAACAGCGTTGGTGGCCCTTGCGGAAGCGTTCGATAAAGACCGTGGCGCCACATTCCAAGAGCGAGGCAGAGCTTGTCACTGCGGCAATTAAGAGCATCGCAAAGAAACACGTTGCCCAAATTGGGCCTCCCCACATAGCATTAAAGGTCGCTGGCAAGGCTCCAAAGATGAGCCCTGGGCCTCCCGTAGGGTCAAGGCCAACGGCAAAGACGGCGGGGAAGATGGCCAATCCAGCCAAGAGTGCCGCAAAGGTGTCCAAGACTGCCACCCAGCCTGCAGCCTTCAAGATATTTTGCTTCTTCGGCAAGTAGGAACCGTAGGTCACCGTAATAGCCATGCCGAGCGACAACGAGAAGAAACACTGGCCGAGGGCCATCAAAATCACCTGCGGCTTAAGCGCTTCAGCGGTTGGCTTGAGCAGGAAGACCACGCCTTCCCAAGCACCCGGCAAGGTCAAACTACGCACAATCACCACCAGAAGAAGAACGAAAAGTGCGGGCATCAAGATCTTACTGATGCGTTCAATCCCATCGCGAATGCCGCCAAAAATCACCGCTGCCGTGAGTCCCATGAAGATGAGGAAGCCCACCAAGACGCGCCAAGGATCGGAGATGTAATCGCCAAAGAGTGTTCCTGCCGCCTTGGAAACTTCCATCGCGGTCGCTGTTTCAGATACGCCCGCACTCAACGAATTCGTTGCCGAGAGCCAAATGTATTGGACAATCCAGCCGCCCACTACGGCGTAGTAAGACAAAATGGCTAATGCCACCGCTGTGCAAATCCACCCCAAGGCCGAAAATCCCTTCTTGGCGAACCACCACACGCCCAAAAGTGCCGCAAGCACAAGGCCCCATGCGTGCATCGAGGCGAAGGCCGCCGCAAGGCCCACCATCAAACCACAGAGCACATAACGCACCCATGCGTGTTCGCCCACTTGCTCCATCTTGCCCATCGCATTAATCACATTGCGACGCATCTGACGACCAATCAACATCTCAGAGCACATCACCGGTAAGCCAATTAGGAGCACGCACAACACGTACATCAAAACAAATGTGCCGCCGCCATTCTCACCTGCGACATAGGGGAACTTCCAGATATTGCCAAGACCAATTGCCGAACCAGCAGAAGCTAAGATAAAACCAATCGAAGATGTCCAATTCTCGCGCGCCATATTAATGTATCCTTTTTAGGCCATTCATTGTAACATAAATCCGCTATTTCCGCGGGGAAAAAGTTGCCATTCCGATATCGAAGTGCTACAGAGAAGGGCACGCTTTTTTGAAAAACGACGATGCGTGCAAAATCTATTCTTGGGCAACCCTTTTACGGCACACGATTGTTTCAAACAAATCTTTATCAATCAATATTTTATTTTGTGTAAACAAGAGCGCAAAATGGTTGAAAACGTTAAATGAATGGCGGGGCGTCATCTTGTTTTGATGCGGCTTGCTGTTCCTGTAATCGCACCTGGCGGATGACCTTGTCAAATGCCAACCGCATCTTTCGTTCCCACCCCCATGCTGTGCGAACCTTTTGTGGATTGAGAATACGACAATGTCCCGTGAGAATGTGCTTTTCTAATTTCCACCCCGCATCTTCAATTAAAACACGCCACCAAACCTCGCGGTCTAAGACGCGTTGCGGAAGCGTGGGGAAACTTTGGGGCACCATAATCTCATGCGGTGGCGTCTCATGATTGCGCAACTGTTTCAGATAATTAAAGTAAAAGAGCTCATGATGGTTCGCTAACGCCTTCACAAAGGCGATTTTCGCCCATAGAGCCGACACTTTCACATCGCGAGTAATGGTGGCAGGTAAAACATACTCCACTAAATTGTCGTGTGGGTGCAATGACCCGTTTGCGCCAAAGGCTACATCTCGTTCACCTCCAGCCACGGCATAAATGTAACGCAATACCACATCTTTGGGGTTGCAAATGGCCAAAATCGGGAGTTCACTTCCCCTTCCAATCTTGGCAAAGTCAGGATCGTCTGCAGGCAGTGCTGCGCCCATTAAAATCGCTTGCCGAATCTGCAAATGCTGTTCCGCCAAAAGGGCCAACACCCGAATAATCATGCGTGCCCCAAGTGAATGCCCAATCAGCGTCAAGTGGCGCCGTTGCGCTTCTGGCATGACAGCGATTTCAAATGCGATTCTCCATGCCTCTTTCTCAGCATTGGAAAGTGCCAAAGACCACACATAACTCTCCCCATCCCACGCCTTAAAGCAAATCTGTGTCTGTGGAAAGGTTTGCTGTGCCACACGCATAATTGATTTAATGGGTTTCTGACTCCTCAGCCACCCAGGAATATACCAGACCTGTTCTATTTCATTGTCCTTATTCATAACCATAAATTGTTGCTCAAATGATATCACAAATCCTTCAACGGAGTACACGCTTCACACATGCGGTGATATTGTGCAATATTTGCATGTGTCAAAATCAGGTGTATCATTTGTCAAACACTTTTACAATTTTGATGTTAGCCGAAGGATTACGCTTTAAAATTGCTTGAATATCTCCTCTGCATTCAATCCGAAGGGTGATGGATTCCCCAAGTGGGAAATCTTCGGGTGCGAAAAAAATCCCATAACAGTAGTTATAAACGCTTACGCCATCGACTAATTTTCCTCCAAGAATACGCGAAGATGCATTTTCTTGATTAAATAAAAGTTCATTTTTTGAATTGAACCCCTGAACGCACATCGCAACTTTGTTTTCATAAAGTGACGGATCAATAATCGGTGAAATTTGAACTTCATGTCGACCCTCATATTTCCCAATAAAGCTAAGCATGTGAACGCCTTCAGAAAGGTTAGTTTCAGTAAGCGGTGTATAGAAATCATGAGGTGGGAAGTTATAAGCAATGAACCACCCTATCAAAGGGATGGAAGTTAGCCATGGAAATACACGTGGATAATGATTGTACACTAAATATGAGCAGCTAATTGTCGTCAAAAGACAACAACCAATGGTTGCTATTTTTAACTTTAAAGCCATTTTGCTTCAACCTTTTCACATTTGCATTTGATCTCTACATCATCTTTTATCTCATCATATTTTTCGCGCAGATCATCCGCGTAATCCTGTCAATTATATTTAGATCCAAATAATCCAAGTAATGAATATGGAGGCGGTGTGATTAACCTTTCAGCCTCTTTCATAATACAATCGTCATACTCCCGTGAGTCCCAACGACGATATCCTTCTTTTGATAATTCATGAAAGATTCCTTGATTGCTATAACCTACATTTGTGCCGTAATTATAAAACAAATGTTCATGCGATATTTCAATATTTAATTTATTTGCACTAAATATTGCACAATATAACCGCGGGGGTAAGAAGAGACACGTTCAGAGGACGGTATGTCGAAAAGGAAAAAGATGGTTCATCCGATACGCCCTCGCGAGAAGAGCGCGGGCGCTTTCTAAATGGGCGTCCATTCTTCAAACCACATCTTAGCCTTCTTCATAGAAAATATTAGCCTTCTTTAGAGAGATTATCATATGAAAATCAAAATGAAAATCATATGATAATCGTTTTAATAATCATATGATAATCGATTTGAAAATCATATGATAATTGATTTGAAAATCATATGATAATCTTTTTCGATTTCGCCCTTATTGTCGATTAATATGGATAGGGTGGGATTTTAAAAGCACGCTTTGGGGATGAAAAGTGGATATGTGTGTGGGTAAAGTTGCTTCTAAAAAGATTGCTCATAAAGTGATTCCCATGCGCTAATGCTCTGCCGCTAATGCGGG
>JAGCML010000123.1 GCA_017646485.1 Kiritimatiellia bacterium | reverse complement strand
CGCTTCATGATGGAAGAATCGCTTCGTATGCCCTTCTTGGTGCGTTGGCCTGCACAGATTAAGGCGGGTAGCGTGAATGAAGACATTATTACCAATGTTGACTTCGCCGCCTTCTTCGCTGATGCAGGTGGCGTCCCCGCCAATCCCGAATGGCAGGGGCGTAGCTTCTTGCCGAACTTGACTGCTGCTGGCACACCGAAGGATTGGCGTAAGAGTTTCTACTATCGCTACTACATTCAGGGCGGTGAACACGCCACACCCGCACATTACGGTGTGCGTACCAAGCGTTATAAACTGATTTCCTATTACAAGGTTGGCGAGTGGGAACTCTTCGACTTGGAAAAGGATCCGGAAGAATTGGTCAATCTCTACAATGATCCCGCCTATCGTAAGGTCGTGGCCGCATTGAAGGATGAACTCTTCCGCCTGAAGAATGCAGTCGGTGACTCCGACCAATTCTATGGATGCAGCGATTACTACCTGAATCCAGGAAATGATTATCCGAACGTTTTTGAATAATTAAAGGAGATGCACAATGCTCACTGAATACACCATTAATAAAGTCACACGTTTGCCTGATTTTGATCCCGAGGATCCAATTTGGCAGAAGGCTGAAGCCGGAGAATATGCTTACTGGCACGAAAAGAGCTCCGACCATCACCCCAAAACCGTTGTTAAGGCCCTCCATGACGGCAATGACATCATGATTTGCTGGCAGGTTGAAGATCGCTATGTGCGTATCGCTCACACGGCAATCAACTCCATGGTTTGTGAAGATGCATGCGTTGAAGCATTCCTCCAGCCGCTGAAGATTGAAAAGGGCTACATCAACATTGAAATCAATGCTGGTGCATGCATTCACTCCTCGCACATTCGCAACTGGACCCGTGCTCCTGGCGGCTTTGCAGACTTCGAATACATCTCTAAGGATGCCATTCGCAAGTTGACGGCAAAGGGTAACTTGCCTCAGGTCATTGACCCCGAAACCGATGAAGCCACCAACTGGTGGATGATTGTTCGTATTCCTCGTTCCTACTTGGAAGGCATCTTTGGTGCACTCGGCGACCTCTCTGGTCAGACTTGGCAGGGTAACTTCTGCAAGTGCGCAGACTGCTCCAGCCGTCCGCACTGGGGTACCTTGTTGCCGCAGAGCCCTGAATTGAACTTCCACGTGCCGAAGTACTTCAGCCCCATTAAGTTCGCTGCTACTGAAAAGTAAGCTTTGCGAAATGCTAAAAAAGAGACGCAGCCACGGCCGCGTCTCTTTTTTTTGTCTCCCCCCACGGTTTCCATTGCTTCCCAGAGGTTACTTTTCTCCTCAAAGGTGTTTTCCCACACCGCAATTCCCTTTGTTACCCAGCGGTGACTTTTTGTGTAGAGGTTACGTTTTTATTTAGCAACGTAGGACTCAGAATTTTGTTTTCACGGGGTGGGATTAACTTTAGGATGTAATTTTAAGTATGCCTCACTCTACGAAAGCGTAAAGGTCATCTGATTTTACGCTCATCTTCAGCGACAAAAGAGCTTATTTTGTCCATCAAATCCAATGGATTTCTCCAGTAAAAAGGCTTGTTTCGGAAGGTGTTTAAACGTTTGTCGGTTGGTAAAAAGGGCGATTTCTCTGCCAAGAAGTGTGTTTAGTCTGCCAAGAAGTGCAGTTGCTGTGCCAAAAATGCGTTTACTCGGTCTCTTCATTGGTGTAGCCGTGGCGGGGTCTCTTTCTTTCAGCTACCAAGTTGGCGCATTCACGCGCTGCGTGTGTCGCCAGCTTAGAGAAAGAGTGTTGATTGAAAAAGTAAGTGGGCAGGTGGAATGGAATTGCCTGTTCACTTACTTTTCAATCAACATTAGAGAAAAAGTACGCTTATATCTTTTTTTGTTGTTAATCCGCTATTACTAAATGGAGGGGACGTTTATTAATGGAAGGGGGTAAGGTGAAGATGAATTCGGGGTGAACATACGTAGCATATTTCTACAGTGGGGGAGGGAGAGGGGAGGTGACAAGGGCGGCATTATTTCACCTTTGATAGGGTGTCTGTGGAGAAATGTTATTTTTGAGGGGTGAAAAGGTGTAAAAAAGTGCATTTTGTGTGGTTGCACTCTTGCACAAGACCTAAAAATTGCGTATACTATGTGGTAAGTAAAGAAAGCGGTACTGTTATGCAACCCAAATACAAGCGCATTTTATTGAAGTTGAGTGGTGAAGTTCTGAAGGGAACTTCTTCTGCCTGTCACGATGAAACGATTCTTGCCGATGTCGCAAAACGCCTCTCTGGCCTGGTGGCACTTGGTGTTGAGGTCGGTGTTGTATTGGGTGGTGGCAATATCTTTCGCGGTCTTTCTGGCGCAGCGAATGGTACTGATCGCGTGATTGGTGACACCATGGGGATGTTAGCCACAATCATTAATGCTTTGGCAGTACAGAATGCGCTTGAAACGGTTGGTACGCCTGCCGTGACGATGACGGCTCAGCAAATGCCGCAGATTGCGCAACCCTTTAATGCGCGCCTTGCAGACACCTACTTGAAAGAGGGTAAGGTCGTGATTTTTGCCGGAGGAACGGGCAATCCCTTCTTCTCTACCGACTCGGGTGCCGCATTGCGTGCCGCTGAAATTGGCGCAGATGCACTGTTGAAGGCTACAAAGGTTGACGGTGTTTATTCGGCAGACCCGAAAAAGGATCCCACCGCTACGCGTTATGATAAGTTGAGCTGCGAAGAGGCTTTGGCTAAACGACTCAATGTGATGGACGCAGCCGCTTTCGCACTTTGTCGCGATAACAATATTCCGATTGTCGTCTTTGATTTTCATGCTCCCGATGTGATGCGTCGCATTATCTGCGGAGAAGAGGGGCTCGGAACGGTTGTCGGCGGCGACAATAATTGATTTTGAATTGAAACACTTGATAGTAAGGTAAACACTATGACAAATGCTCAGGATGTAATTAAAGACGCTACCACTCG
>JAGCML010000122.1 GCA_017646485.1 Kiritimatiellia bacterium | reverse complement strand
GCCTGAAACACGCAAGAATCTCCTCACCTCCATCTATCTTGATGCGCCGGCCCAGGAACGCATGAACGTCAAACTTCAGCGTAAGTATGCCAAGATGGACAAGGAATTCCAACGCGCCGAGTGCTACCAGTGCGATGATGCCGATGTCGTCCTTTTAGCTTACGGATCCAGCAGTCGCAATGCCCGCACCGTGGTGGATATGCTCCGCACGGAAGGCATTAAAGTGGGCCTCTTCCGCCCCATCACCCTCTCACCTTTCCCCATTGATGCCTTGCGCCCGCTGGCAAAGAAACGCCTCTTTACGGTTGAAATGAGCTCAGGCCAATTCCGCGATGACGTCGTCTTACACCTGGCTCGTGAGGGGCTCTTGCCGCCTGAAGGCGTGGGACTCATCAACCGCATGGGTGGCATGTTAATCCCAGTACAGGACATTGTCCGCGCGGTGAAAGGAGCGCTCTAATGGCAACGCTTGAAACAAAGGGCATGTTTGATGTCTTTACGCGCTCGGGTTCCGAAAATCGCGTAACGCACTACTGTGCGGGTTGCGGCCATGGCATCGTTCACAAATTGCTCTCCGAGGCCTATGTTGACCTGGGTCTCCAGGACAAGACGGTCATCGTCAATCCCATCGGCTGCGGCGTCTTCGGTTACTACTACTGGGACGTGGGCAACGTCAGCGCCGGCCACGGTCAGGCGCCCTCAATGGCTTCGGCGATTAGCCGTCTGAGAGATGAAGCCATCGTCATCTCCTACCAAGGCGATGGCGACCTCGCTGCGATTGGTCTCAGCCACACCCTGCATGCGGCAGCACGCGGCGAACACATGGCCGTCTTCTTCATCAACAACTCCATCTACGGCATGACGGGTGGCCAAATGGCCCCGACGACCTTGATCGGCCAGAAGACCACCACCTCGCCTCTTGGCAGAAATCCCGCCACCGATGGGATGCCCTTACACATGGCAGAACTCATCAACCAGATGGATTTGCCCGTCTACATCGAACGCGTCTCCGTGGCCGACACCAAGCGCATCATGAAGGCGCGCCAGGCGATTCGTAAGGCCCTGGAAATCCAACGCGACCGCAAGGGTTACACCTTCGTGGAAATTCTCTCGCCCTGCCCCACCTCCATGCGTGGGACACCGATTGATGCTGCGAACTTCGTCATTGAAAAGCTTGAAAAAGAATATCCGCTGGGTTGCTTGCGTGACCGTTCTGCAGAGGCGCCTGTGCGTCCTGCACCTGCGAAGTGGGCAAACTTGGCAGAGTTCTTTGGCGATGATGGCACAGAAGATCCCAAGTGTGAAACGTGTGACGATAAGGAACGTCGTTTTAAGTTCACCGGCTTCGGTGGTCAAGGCATCTTGAGTCTCGGCTTAGTGGTGGCTGATGCCGCACGCGCCATGGGACTTGAAACCACGTGGTTGCCCAGTTATGGCCCCGAACAACGCGGTGGTGATGCCGCCTGTACGGTGGTGACCTCCACACGTACCATCGGTGCACCCGCTGTGGAAAATCCTGAAATGCTCGTGGTGATGAACCAAGCCGCCTGCAATAAACACCTCAAAACGGTGAAATCTGGCGGCTTAGCCCTCGTTGACTCCACCGTGAATCTGCCCAAGGAACTCCCTCAGAACGTCCGAATCGTCAAGATTCCCGCAATTGAAATTGCCCTTGCCAATGGCGTGCCGAAGGCTGCTAATGTGGCCATCCTCGGCGGTTTGATTGCACTGGACGCACTCAATATTCCTGGCCATTTGCTCATTGAAGCCCTGGAACGCTCCTTCGCGAAGAAGCCTGCGCTGATTGAAACCAATCGCAAGGTGCTGCAAGCTGCGATGGACTACTGCCGTCACCACGGACTCACCGGTGAATTGCCGTAAGTCTACCTTTCTCTAACCCGCATACTAAAATTGGAACACCTATGTTAAACATCGTTCAAGAAATCGACAATCGCGTGGCCGTGAAGCATGTGCTCATCAGCGTCTCTG
>JAGCML010000016.1 GCA_017646485.1 Kiritimatiellia bacterium | reverse complement strand
GGGTGGGAGGTGGTGCTTAGGGTGGGGGAGTGCGCAGGAAGGGTGTTGAGAAAGGTCGTGACGTGTGTCATCCACTCGGGTTTCTGGCTATGCGGAATGCGGAGCGCAATCGGAACGCCGCTGACCAATTCCGCCGCGCACCCACTAAGGATAAGGGAGACCTCGGGGCGTTGACGATGAAGGGAACGCAAGAGGCGCGTGACTTCTTTGACGGCGGGTTCCGTTACGGCACAGGAGTGAACAAGGAAGACGTCGGCGTGGTCTTTCGTGGTAATCGGAAAACCGCGTGTCGCGAGTTCGGCTTGCCAAGCTTCGCTCTCCGCCTGATTGAGGCGGCACCCGAAGGTCTGAAAGGCGAGTGCGGGCAAGCGTTCGGAGGGCATTAGGCGTCCTTCGTGGCAATGCTTAAGACGAGATCGGCCACCGCGCGTGCGGCATCTGTCTGCGGCAGGGTCGAAAAGGCTTGGCGCATCTGTTGGCGCACGGCTTCATCGCTGTAAAGCGTACGCAGGGCTTCGGCGAACATTTCGGGTGTGGTGGTCTTTTGATTAAGGCAAATAGCACCGCCACAACGCACGATGGCTTCAGCATTTTTGCGTTGGTGGTCGTCTGCAGCAGTCGGCAGGGGAATGAAAATGGTCGGCACACCGCAGCGGGCAATCTCAAAACAGGTGGCCGCACCTGCGCGCGCAATAATCACATCTGCCGAACCATAGGCCGTGCCCATGTCATCAATGAAGGGAACAAGATTGACCTGTGCCTCTAATCCTTCATAGAGCGGGCGCTAGGTTTCAACATGGTTGGGGCCACATTGGTGAAGAATGCGCACCTTGGGGTCGGCCTTCGCAAGGGAGGCTAAAACAGGCGTGATGAGTTGGTTCATTCCTAATGCGCCTTGGCTTCCACCAGTGACCAAGATGGAGAAGGTGTCGTTCGATTTGCTCACCTTTCTGGCTTTGGCTAAGGAGTCCAAAACATGTTGACGGAGGGGAAGCCCCGTGAAGACGGTCTTTACGCCGGGGAGTTGTTGGAAGGTGTCTTCAAAGGAGGTGGCAACCGCTGCGATATTGAGATACTTTGTACACTGACGAATCGCAGACCCCACGAGACTATTGGCTTCATGGAAGACAACCGGGATGCGTAAGCAGCGTGCCGCCACCACTGGCGGGAAGCAGGTGTAACCGCCCGTGGCGAAGAGCACTGCGGGGCGTTGTTGCTTTAAAAAACGGAAACACTTCACGATCGCCCAGAGGACAGCCAAAGGTGCGCGCGGATTTAAGGATTTGCGAATTTGACGAGTGCCAGATTTGAGCAAGGGCCCTTTCCACGCATCAGCCGTCTTTTGTTCCGCATCGCGCGTACCAGACAAGATCAAAGAGACGGGATATCCCTCTGCAAGGAGTAAATCCGCCACCGCCATAGCAGGGTGAATATGACCACCCGTGCCACCACAAGCAATTGCAATCGAAGGTTTCATTAATGGAGTCCCACATCATTCGCCCATCAATGGGCTGGGTCAATACAAAAACGAACGCTAACACCTTAAAAGAAATCAATAAGGCATCGTTCATACACTTAAAAAGTGTATCGTATTAGGCATTCAATTGTCAACCACTCCACCTGCGATTGATGATGCTGACGCCTTGCGATGAGCGGCGAGAAGAGGGGACAAAGGGAAGTGGGAGACAAAAGGATACGAGAACCAAAGGGACATGAGTGACAAAGGTCGCCGCCGAAGGGCTGGTACACCTGCGGACGAGTATTGCTATCGCGTCAGCGGCAAAGCACAAGGTTATGGGATTTGCCCAATGTTTGAGTAGGTTTTTAGAAGAAAATGGGCACCCGCTTGCGGCATCGTGGGCGTTGAGGGGAACTGCTTCGCAGAGGGCTTTTATTTTTGGTATGCTTTTGCTATCGCAGTTTGGAATTGATATGAGGCTATTTATGAAAAAGTGGATTGCTTTTGTTTTGCTTTTGGTGATGGGGCCGCTTTTGGCTCAGGTACAGAGTTGGCGTGGGATTTTAATAGATACGTCGCGTCACTTCCCGACCATGGATGAATTGGAGGCGCTTTTGCCACGGCTTCAAGAGGCGCATTGCAATGTACTGCATTTGCATTTGGTGGATGGGCCTGGGTGGCGCTTTGAGAGTAAGGCGTATCCTCGGTTGACAGAGGTGGCGGCTTGGCGTGTGGATAAGACGGACCAACCCTGGAATTGGCGTGCGACGGAATTTTGGACCGCAGCGCATGAGGCTGCGGGGGAACGGAAGTATGGCGGTTTTTATACTGCATCAGCATTGAAGGCCTTTGCGCAGAAGGCGGCGACCTATGGAATTACGGTCATGCCCGAATTGGATGTGCCAGGGCATTCTGCAGCGCTCTTGACGGCTTATCCAGAGATTGCTTGTCCGACGAATCGCGATCCAAAGCAATGGTTTCTTGGAAAGGATATCATCTGTATTAGCAATCCGAAGACGTTGGAACTCTTGGATACGGTGATTGGTGAATTGTGTGAGGCATTTCCTGGTGCTCCGATTCATATTGGATGTGATGAAGTACCTGATTATGTTTGGCGTGATTGCCCTGGGTGTCGTGATCCGCAGGCGCAGAAGCGTTTTTATGAAGCGTTGATTCAATCCGTGCGGAAGCGTGGCCGTGAGGTGGTGGCGTGGGATGAATTGAAGGCAACAGGCGTTTCGGTGGAGGAGGTCACGTTAACGTGTTGGCATGATGAGGTGATGCCTCGCCCACAGGATATCGCGTGTCCGTATTCATTTTGTTATTTGGATCAGGCGGCCAGTCGGGCACGTCTTCCGAAGTGGCAAATGCCGGCGGTGCGCGGGGTGCAGTTGAATCTCTGGACAGAGGAATTACCCACGCGTGCAGCACGAGAGGCAATTCTGATTCCAGCGCTTCAGCACTTTAAAACCTTGATTGAAACCGCCTCGCCCACGCTCGCAAAGTAATCGCAGGGAATTACCTGAGATACACAATCGCAGGGAATACCGCGCACGAGGAAGAACCTCCTACTAAAGACGCTCTTATCATTAATAGGATAGGGTGAATGCGGAAAAGGAGGCATAAAATGTTGAAAAACCTGCTTTGTTTGGATATTAAAGGTTGCTAAAAGCATTTTTGCGTGGTATACTTTTCATTATTCTTTTAAACCCCGAAAAGGAGAGATCAGCATGATCGTCACAACGAAGGAACTCTTCAAGCACGCTTACGGTAAGTATGCCGTTGGTGCTTACAATATCAACAACATGGAGCAGTGCATGGGCCTTTTCAAGGGCTGCATTGAAAGCAAGGCTCCCTTCATCATTCAGATTTCTAAGGGTGCTCGCAGCTACACCGACAAGCTCATGCTTGAAAATGTGATCCGCGCTGCCGACAAGATTTTCCCTGAAGCAGTGTTCGCAGTGCACTTGGACCACGGTGACGAAGAATCCTGCATTGACTGCATCAACTCTGGCTTCTACAGCTCCGTCATGATTGACGCTTCTTCCAAGCCCTTCGAAGAAAATGCAGCCATCACCAAGAAGATCGTGGACCTCGCTCATGCTAAGGGCCTCGTGGTGGAAGCAGAACTCGGTAAGCTCGGCGGCGTGGAAGAACACGTGGCTGTCGATGAAAAGGATGCTTGCCTCACCAATCCTGAAGACGTGAAGCGCTTCGCAGAAATCACCGGTTGCGACTCCCTCGCATGCGCTATCGGTACCTCTCACGGTGCATTCAAGTTCTCTGGTAACCAGGGCCTCCGTTTCGACGTGCTCTCTGACATCCAGAAGAAGGCTCCTGGTCTTCCCCTCGTGATGCACGGTTCCTCTTCCGTTCCTCAGGACGAAGTGGCTCGCATCAACGCTTCTGGCGGTAAGCTCGATGGCGCTAAGGGTGTGGATGACAACCAGTTCAAGCGCGCAGCAGAACTCGGCGTGACCAAGATCAACATCGACACCGACGGCCGTTTGGTGTGGTGCCGCGTCCACCGTGAATACTTCCGCGATCACCCCGAAGGTTTCGACCTCCGTCCGATCGGTAAGATCTTCATGGATGAATATGCTAAGTTCATCGCAGCTAAGAACGAAAAGCTCGGCTCCGCTGGCCAGCTTGATTCCGTTCGTGAATTCTGCAAGGCTAATGCCTAATTAAAGCCGAATTGAAGCGGTGTCTGACTCAAAACAGACACCGCTAATTTTATTTTAATTTCCTTCTTATTCAATTCACAAGAGAGAGAACTAACATGGCCAAGTACATCATGTGTGACGGCAACGAAGCTACGGCTCGCGTTGCGTTTGCGTGCTCTGAAGTGGCGGCTATCTATCCCATTACGCCTTCTTCTCCGATGGCGGAATTTGCGGATGAATGGGCTGCTCACAAGCAGACGAATATCTGGGGAACCATCCCGCAAATCGTAGAACTCCAGTCCGAAGCTGGTGCTGCAGGTGCAGTGCACGGTGCTTTGACGACGGGTTCTTTGACCACGACCTTTACGGCATCTCAGGGCCTCCTCCTGATGATCCCGAACATGTACAAGATCGCTGGTGAATTGACGCCTGCTGTTTTCCACGTGACGGCACGTGCTTTGGCAATGCAGGGCCTTTCCATTTTCGGTGACCATGGCGATATCATGGCTTGCCGTCAGACCGGCTTCGCATTCCTCGGTTCTGCTTCCGTGCAGGAATGCGGCGACATGGCTTTGATCGCTCACGCTTCTACGCTCGAAGCAAAGATTCCTTTCGTTCACTTCTTCGATGGTTTCCGCACCTCTCACGAAGTGCAGAAGATTGAAGAAATCCCGCAGGACGTCGTCCGCGCGATGATTGATGAAGACAAGGTGAATGAGTTCCGCACCCGTGGTCTCAATCCTGAAGCTCCCACCATGCGTGGTACCGCTCAGAACCCTGACGTCTACTTCCAGGGTCGCGAAACGGTGAATAAGTACTACGAAGCTGTCCCTGCAATCGTTCAGAAGAACATGGACAAGCTCGCAGAACTCACCGGTCGTAGCTATCACCTCTTCGATTACGTCGGTGCTGCTGATGCAGAACGCGTCATCGTCATCATGGGTTCCGGTGCTGAAACCGTTCAGGAAACCGTTGAAGAACTCAATGCTGACGGCGCTAAGGTCGGCGTGGTGAAGGTGCGCCTCTATCGTCCCTTTGACGTGAAGGCTTTCGCTGCTGCACTTCCTAAGACCGTTAAGCAGATCACTGTGCTCGACCGTACCAAGGAACCCGGCTCTGTGGGCGAACCGCTCTACACCGACGTGCGTACCGCAATCGGCGATGCAATGCAGAATGGCGATCTCGAAATCAACTATCCTCGCACCTACGGCGGCCGCTATGGCTTGGGCTCCAAGGAATTCACGCCCGCAATGGTGAAGGGTATCTTTGACAACATGGCTGCTGACAAGCCGAAGAATCACTTCGCTGTCGGTATCAATGATGACGTCACTGGCGCCTGCATTGAAATCCCTGC
>JAGCML010000121.1 GCA_017646485.1 Kiritimatiellia bacterium | reverse complement strand
TGGCGACACCATCAACATCGATAGCCCGAACAACCTCTTGGAAGTCGCGCTTTCTGACGAGGAAATCGCCGCACGTCAGGCAGTTGCACAGCCTTGGCCCGAACGCCAGGTGACGGGTTGGCTCAAGCGTTACGCTAAGCTTGTGGGCAATGCCTCCACGGGTGCAACCCTTTCGTAAGGGAATTGCGAGCGCCCTAAAACAGAAAACCTTCCGTGTCAGCGGAAGGTTTTTTGTTTACTGGGTGAATTTTAGAACGCAAACACCAAAAAAAGAACAGCAGGAGATTCTCCACGAGTCGCACAGTCTTGCTCGCTGCTACGCACGGGCACATTTCCGTGCTCCGTCAGCGAGCGCAGGACTGCGTGTGGATTTAGAATACCAGAAGAATATGTGCCCGAGTGCGCAACACTGGAAAACATGGGCAACAGATAAATCCAAAAAACGTTGTCCCTTTGTCCCTTATGCCTCGCCATTCGTCAATAACCAACCACAAGAGAGCAACGCGAACGAACAACAAACATCAAGCGCAACACCACAATCAAATCGCGGGCAGGAAAGTGGATTGATGATTTACGGAAGAGGTTTCTTTTGATACACTATTAGAGATTGTGGTAAAACTTTTTATGCCACATGAATTAAGCTTTTCGCTAAAGGATATTTATGGCGCTTGAATTGCAATTTTTTGGAACACGCTCGACGTGGCGTGATGTGGCAGATGCCGCACGAACGACAATTAATAAAGACGCGGGCAATGGCGAACCGCCCTCCACATGGAAGAAAAGAATGTTGCTTGCAGAACACTCTCCCGTACGCCAGCTCATCTTTCGTTGGAAATGGGTCGGCTTGAAGAGTTGGGTGAGCGTGCATTTGGTGCGTCATAAGTTTGGCATTGACCATTTTGTGAGCACGCAACGTAGCGATCGCACGGGCAATGACCGCAATGCCTCTCGTCAGGATACGCCAGTCTCCCATGAATGTATCGCCAATGCACAGGCGATTATGAACATCTCCCGTAAGCGCCTTTGCATGCAGGCTTCGCCCGAAACACGTGAGGCGTGGAAGATGTTGGTCGATGCCATTGCTGAGACGGAACCCGAATTGGCGTCTTGTTGCGTACCGGAATGTGTCTATCGCGGATTTTGTCCCGAGTTCAAATCGTGTGGCTATGCGAAGTCGCCTGCGTTTGAACGCGCAGTCGCAGCCTACCGTGGTGGCGCTAAGGAAAATTAATCCGTTCGCATCAGAGAACAACATCATTTTCACCTTTTTTACTTCTTTTTCACTTTTAAACAAGGATTCATTATGATTAGAGCATGTGATTTAAAGCGTGGTGGTTTTGTGGAACTGAATGGTGTCCCTCATCAATTGGACAGCATGCAGGTGACCAACCCCAGTGCACGTGGCGCAGCCACACTGTACCACTTCCGTTTCCGCAATTTGGTTACCAAGCAGAAGCTTGACCAGACGGTGAAGGGCGATGACCTTTACAAGGAAGCCGATTTTGAAGTTCGTCCGACCCAATTCCTCTACGAAGACCATGGCGTTTACACCTTCATGGATCAAGAAACCTACGAACAATTTGAATTGAACAAGGCCGATGTGGAATCCTTGCTCCCCTACCTTCTCCCTGAGATGGAAGACCTCAAGGCAATTATCAGCGATGGCAAAG
>JAGCML010000015.1 GCA_017646485.1 Kiritimatiellia bacterium | reverse complement strand
GGTGGTAAGTTCAGCGTAGACCCCACGGTCAATGTGGGCCTCTCCTGGGAATCCAACATGAATAACTCCGCCACGCATGAAGACTCTGGCTTCATCTGGCGCATTCAGCCCGCACTCGCTTTGAGCTACAGTGCCAAGAAGACCACCCTCGGTTCCAATATGTTCTATAGCTTGGAACGCGCCTTTGACGGTGATAAGGGTGGCGACCGCGACTCTTACGGTATCAACTTCTCCTTGTTGCAGAAGATGAATGAACGTACGCGTTTGACCTTGACCGGTGCTTATGTCCGCACGGAAGACGACCAGTTCTACTGGACGAACGATCCCAATAGCCCGGGCATGATCAACGAAGACGCTTCTGAAAACTACAACTTCAATGCTGCATTGGGTTACACTGCCAAGAAGTGGCACAGCTCGTTGGGTGCTGGTTGGCGTCGTACCAAGCAGTTGGATGGCTTCAAGCAAGTCTCTGACGCATTCAACTTCAGCGGTATGTGGGGTAAAGCCATGGGCGCTCACACCTACTGGGATGTCTCGCTCGGTGCTACGATTGACCGTCCGAACGATGGTGACGACTCCATCTCCTACACCCTCATGACCGGTGTTAGCGGCGAACTCAGCGCACGCACTGCTTATTCTGCGATGCTCGGTGTGACGATGTACGATTACAGCGGCTATGTGGATGAAACCGCTTATGGCCCTGCTTACAACATCAGCGGCTCCTATCGTTTGACGCGTAAGATTACGCTCTCGCTCGCAGCCAGCTCTCGTTATGAGTCTGAATATGCTGGTGGCGGTGCTGCTGAACACTACTACGTCTTCAGCCACTCCATCACGGCGGCAGCCAACTTCCAGTGGACGGATCTGCTCTCCTCCCGCTTGGACCTCCGTTACTCGCTCGAACAGCACGAAGACGCAGGTGGCGGTTACGGCAATCGCGATCGCACCTACTATCAGCTTGCTGCAAGCACCTACTACAAGTTCAATCAGTTCGCTACCCTCTTCGGTCAGCTCTCGTACTCGAATGACGAAACCGATGGTGGCTCTGACAAGGACAATGTGCGTTGCGAAATGGGTCTCTCCTTCCGCTTCTAATAAGGTGAGCTTCATCCAGTGATTCGGATACTTTTCACAAAGTACTGGGTGCTTGCCCACCTATTGGTGACCGCAGGCACCCTTTGTTTTAACCCCGCTCCTTCGGCGGGGTTGGCACTGTGGTGTGCCACGTCCTTATTGCTGATGACGCTTTGCTTGCCCCCGATTTTCAAGGGCGAAAGTTTTTGGTTGGCACGTCATCGCGTTTCGCTTGCGATGCGTAATGATGCAGTGCTCTGGATGTCCGTCGCGGCAATTGCCTTCGTCGGACTTCAACTTCTCAATGGCCCACGCACATTAGCGTATGTTTCCGAACTCAAGCGTTGGGCCTATTCGCTTCCGCCGCTTCACTTTTTCCCTTCGAGTATCCAACCTGCCGATGGCGTCCCGCACTTTGTCGGGTTAGTGTCTGGTTTGGCGGTGGCGGTGGCGATTCGCTGTGCATTGCCGAGAAAGCAACGCCTCTTTGCGTTGATAGGTGTCACCCTGATGACGGGTGTTTTGTCGCTTTGGGGTGCAGGCTTTGCGCTTGTGACCGATACGGCGCCTGCGTTTGCTTGGTTAGGGGGCACTTATGATGCGGCGACCCTGTGGTTGTTGGCGGGTTGCACGGCCTTAGGCATTGTCGGTGAAGCCTTTTTGGAACGTCACGTCCGCACCTTGATTGTTGCATTCGTGGCGGCCTTTCTCAATTTCTTTGGTGTGTTTGCTTTTGGACCAGCCTTAACGGTCTGCCTTGCGGCGATCATTGTGACGGCTTGGTTTTTCTTTGCATTGGTGGCGGTGCGCGCGAGTGGCGTTCATCCGCGGTTGTTGTGGCGTTGTGTATTGCTATTGCCCATCTTTTTCGCAGTCGGCTTAGGATTAATCTTGACCCCTGGTACGGATTCTTTCCGCGCAGAATTGCAGATGGAGACCTGGGCCGATCGTTTGGATACCTTCTTAACGCAGTGGACCTTCCGCTCGGGTTTGGCAATGGATGTTTTTGCCGCAGAGCCCTTGTTAGGGAGTGGCCCGAATGGATTCCAGTATACTGCGCGCTTCTTTGTGAAAGGGGCGCTCTCGTGGTCGCATTGGAAGAGTGGGGGGACAGCTTTACCGTGTGACTTCTTACGGTTGCTTTCCAGTTGCGGTATGATTGGCACCTTGCTGTTGATTTTGCCGGGTTGCGCGATGTTGGGCCGCTGTTTGATGCGTTGGGTTGAATACTGCCAAGGTAATCATCGCCACTACAGTCTGCGTTACATCCTTGTGTTCGTGGGTTCTTTCACGGGGGTGGTGTGCACGTTGTTGATTTCTCTTTTTGGAACACCGCTTCATTCTTCAGCGGTATTAGGCGTTTTTCTTCTTATTTGTGCATGTATGGGCGGTTGGATGCCGCGCCCACGATAATGCAATACTTTTCTTTGAAAGGGTAATTTAATTATGGCGGACAATAGTGATCAGAAGGGGCGTAGCCTTTATTACCATCGCTACACACCTCAGACCATGGGGACCGGTAGCGTGTACGGCACGCCTGCTTATGGCGGCGGTGCGTATGGCAATGCCTACGGTGGCGCATATGGCAATGCCTATGCAGGGCCGGCAAACAACGCCGATGACGGCGCTGGCGCCTTTAGTATTGGCCGTATTTTGCGCGTGTGCGCCAGCCACTGGATGACGATTTTCGTCTTCCTCATTTTGGGTTTGTTGGCGGCCTTTGTGATTTTCCAGTTGCTCCCGACGAAATGGGAAGCGACGGCCTACTATGAAATGAGCGTCCGCGGTCCCTCTTTGATTCAGGGCCAGGTGTATGCCGATGAAGGCGGTGGTTATGGTTCGGCCACTCCCTTGAAGGAAGTTTTCAATACCCGTCGCGAACAGTTTAATACGCAGGCGGTGCACAAGGCAATCATCGACCTTTACCGCACCGAACACAGCGGTTCGGCTGTCACCACTGAAGAGTTGCTCGAGATTCTCCGTGAAGATATGGAGATGGAACTCGTTCCGATGTCGCGCTTGGTTGAAGTGACCGTGACGGCAAAGGACGCTGCGCTTGCGACCGACTTGGCCAACGCCGTGATTACGACCTGTAAGACCTTCATGGGCGAACAGAATAAGGCAACCTCTGAAACGGCTGTGGCCTGGTTGACCGCAATGTTGGACAATGAAGAACACATCCTCGCTCAGATGGATGCCCAACTCTTGGATTTGCGCAAGAGCCGTCAGATTGACGCCTTGAAGCGTGAACGTGAATCGACTCAGAGCCGCTTGTCTGCGCTCGAAACGCGTTCGAATGCCTTGGAATCTGAAATCTCTCAAGCTTCGGAATTGCTCTCTGCGCTTGCAGTGATTAAGGATGACCCCACGAAGTTCGGCACCTTGCCCGAAGCGATTCCGCGTTCGGCAGAAATCGCCACCACCTTCCAGCGTTGGCAGGAGGCAGCAGTTGCCAAGAAGACCATGTTGACGCGTTTGACGGAAAATCACCCCGATGCGAAGTTGAAGACGCGTGAAGAAGAGGTCTACCGCGAACAGTTTGTTGAGGCTGCACAGCGCGCCTATGATACGGGCAAGGCTCAATTGAGCTTCTTGGAACGTCAGCGTCAGCCCGTCGTGGAAGAAGCTTCCAACTTGCGTGCACGCTTGGTGACCTTGGATACGGACATCATCTCCGCTGAAATGGCAATCCAACAGCTTGAACGCGCTCGTGAAATCGAAGTGCAGAAGGCGACCGACCTCCAGGCACGCGTCCGCGTGGCCGAATTGAAGGCTGACGAAAATGCCGCCACCATTAAGATTGTGCGTGAAGCAATCTTGACGGACAATGATAAGCCAGTCAGCCCGAATCCTTACATCGTCTTCACCGCAGGTATCTTGATTGGTGTTGTCTTCGGTACGCTCTTTGTGCTCTTGCTCGATAAGATGGAAGATAAGCTCGTCGGTGTGACTGATATCGAACAGCGTTTGCGCTTGAAGGCCTTGGGCGTTTTCCCGCACTTGCGCCGCAAACAGCGTGCTCAGGTGGCTTTGACCACGCACAACGACCCCTTCTCGCAGTACGCAGAATCGATGGCTGGCTTGCGCAACCTCTTGGACTCGCCGCGTTACCATGACGTGACAAAGGCTATCCTCGTGATGTCGACGCAGCCGGGTGAAGGTAAGACCTGTTCTTCTACGAACCTCGCCATTGCCTATGCGCAGTCGGGCCAGAAGACCCTTTTGGTTGACTTCGATATGCGCCGTCCGCGTTTGGCGGGTGTCTTTGGTCGCGAAGTCGATTCTTTCCCCTCCTTGCCGCATATCTTGGCGCGTAACGATGCCTCACTCTTTGACTCCTTGCCGCAACAGACTCAGGTGCCCAGCTTGGACGTGGTCTACTCTCGTGCATCGCGTTCCATCTCGCCTTCCGTCTTGATGGGTACTAACATCATCACCGAATTCTTTGCTTGGGCTCGTGCCAATTATGACCACATCGTGATTGACTCGCCGCCGTTTGGTTTGGTTGGTGACGTTATCGTGCTTGCAAACCTCGTAGACTCTGTTCTCCTCGTGGCAACCCCTGATAAGACCCGCTTCGGGCCGATCCAGTTTGCCGCTCGCCGCCTCACGGAAGTGGGCGCACGCATCCTCGGTGTCGTGGTGAACAATGTGGACTTTGGTCGTTGGGGTGGCTTTGGTAAGTATGAGACCCGTTATGGTTACTCGGCTGCCACCTACATTCCTCGCGCCACACAAAAGGCTGAACCGAAGGAAGAACTCAATAAGGCCGTCTTTACCGTGGATAGCGGTGTGGCCGCCTCCCTCCCAACGGAAATCTCGCCCGATGACCGTCCCGTGGATGATGCGTTCACTTCGGATGACGACTAATCTTGCTCAAATGAAGCAAATAAAACTACGGCATCGCAATTGCGGTGCCGTAATTTTTTTTTAAGGCGGCTGACGCCGCTGTGGATTAAGCACGCTGGTGCGTGCTGTGGATTTCCCAGCCCTTTGGGCTCGGGCGCATCTATCCGGGCCTGTCGGCCCTGTGGATTACGATGCTGCGCATCTGTGGATTAGTGGATTAGGGGAGAGGGGAGACGTGGGGGCTGGCTTCGCCCCCACACCCCTCAGGCAGGACTGAGTCCTGCACGCTCCGCATCCTGCGGATGCTTTTACTGGTGCTCACGGGAGGGGGAGTCCTACCTGTGACTGGCTGTATCGCGGTGGCATGTGGTGAGTAGGGGCGCAGTCTTCTTTCACTGCGGAGAGGCGGGGAGGATGACACTTGTCACGGGGAAGTGTTTTTTGTTGCGTGTGGGTTGTGGGGTGGTGGGGGATTTGTTACTTTTTAGGTGATGGAAGGTGGCCTTGAGGTGGGCTGCTGATTGAAATGGATTTGATTAAAAACGGAGCGTGCGATGATTGGCATACGGGTCTCAGTTGTACTTGCGTTTGGATTGAGTATTTGCGCGCAAGTGTTGTGTGCGGCATCGCTGTCAGATGCGGATTTGTATGCCAAGGCTCGGGCGCGTTTTCCCGAATTGAATTTGCCGGAGACGCTGCCGACATTTCACGTGGTGACGAGTCATGCCACCTTACAGGCTGCGATTAATACTGCGGCTTCAAGTGCCACCGATGACCTCATTCTATTGGATGGTCGCACGAGTCAAACCTGGACAGGCGAAACACCGATTACGGTGAATTGTCCTGCAGGGAGGGGGGCGATGATTCTCCTTTCACAAGATCCCGAGACGGGTGCCTTTGATCAGCCTGTGCGATGGAGTGGCTTTGGGCTTTCGGTGAGTGGAAGTAATCAATCTGCGATTTATCTGGCGAATTTCTCAATTCAGAACGCAGTTCCGTCCTCGTTGACTATGCGTGCTGGTGGCATTTATGTGATGGGCGCAGGTGCGTTGATGGGGTCCTGTCTCTCCATTATGGATTGCGGGACAAGTGCAGCGGGGACATATTGTTGGGGTGGCGCAGTGCTTGCGATGGGCGCAACGGCCACATTCTACAATTCGACCTTTGCGAATAATGCGAATAGTGACAATGGCATGTCGGGCAACTATGGCGCGGTGTCGAGTCTCTATGGTGGGCATCTTGCGCTAACGCATTGTACAATCTCGGGCAATCGCAATAGCACAACGGGCATGACAACGGTGAAGGATTCAACCTCAACGCTTGCACAGGTGAACTGTTGGGTCACGACAGAGACGCTTGCGGTGACCACGACCCCTTCAACAGTGCCGCACATTGTGCCTGCCGTTTCATCGCCCGTGGTGAATAATGCCACGACGACGGTAATCTCGCTTCTCTATGATGCGATTGGGAATCCGCGCGTGAATGAATCGGCGGCTGACTTTGGGGCGATTGAAATGGCGGCGCAATCAGAGATTGAGACTGCAGAGGAGCTGGTGGCGTTGCCCTCGGGGCCGTATGAAGTCTATTTGGGATGGAACTATCTCGCGAAAGCACTTGAATTTAAGTTGGAGCGTAGCTTGGATGACGGGGCGACGTGGGAGGATGTCACCGCAGAGACGATTTGGCGCCAACCCGATGACGAGGAGGGGACAACCGCAGGATGGCAAAGTGCACGCCATGTGAAGGCGACACCGAATACCACGGCCCTTTACCGCCTTTCTTACGCTGTTAAGGGGGAGGTTGAACGCATTACAGAGGACGCCAGAACCGTGACAACACCTGCGGTAGATGCTGTGCCCTGTTACCACTCTCGGCCGCAAGCCTCCCAAGTGATTTACCTTGATTTCCAGGGCTATGTGGATGACTTTTCGGTCAATGTCTTTCATGCGCGAAGCGGATTAGCATCTGAGACACTCAATTACATTCAAACGGCCCCTTTCCGTTACGAGGGGCGTTTCAAAGATCTTACGCAGACTTATCCTACGGCAGATGCCATCTACGATATTTGGCGTATGGTAGCCGAAGACTTTGCGATGTTTGATGTGGATGTGACCACGGAAGCCCCCGCTTATGACGCCCTTGTGAAGACGAGTGAAGCGGATAGGGATTACGGCAAGCGCGTGGTGATTGGGTATGCCGATGGCACGACGGATCCTTGGATGGAGGGGAGTGGTGGATTTTCTGGTGGCGGCCCCTTTGGGTTCCAACACGATCGCCCGGCGTATGTCTTTGGCGTCTCTTCTCGTCAGGAGATTGCTACGCAGATTACACATGAAGTCTCGCATACGTTTAATCTTAGCCATGATGCCGGCGCGATACACTTTGATGGTGAAACATTCTACAAGAGTGAATACTACGAAGGCGTGCCCATTCTGCCTGCGCCTGCGTCTGAGGGGTACGGCCTCAAATGGTATCCTGTGATGGGAGGCGTGCCGAACCCCACTCCAAACGTGGGCTACTACTACGATTATGATGACTTTATCAATCAATGGAGTCGTGGCGCCTATTCCTCTGCAGAAAATCAGGAAGACGACATCTCGGTCATGTTGGGCTTGGCCGAAGGAAGTGGTTCCGCGATCACAGTAATCGACCTCTATCCCGTGGAGACGCGAAGTCTGTCGTTGCGTGAAGACGATGCCGGCGATACGCTGGATACCGCCAAAGCCTTTGCCTCCTTCACCCAATCGGGGGAGGCGAATATCAATGCCATCATTGGTAAACACATTGC
>JAGCML010000120.1 GCA_017646485.1 Kiritimatiellia bacterium | reverse complement strand
CCGCGTCTTGGTCGCAACCGATGACGAACGCATTCGTGATGCAATCGGCGCAGATTGCGAAGTGGTGATGACCGCGAGCGAATTGCCTTCGGGCACAGACCGCGTGGCGGTGGCTGCAAATGCTGGTCCAGAAGATATTGTCATCAATATCCAGGGCGATGAACCCTTGATGGATCCTGCGTTGATTGATGCGCTCGCAGAACGCATGATTCGTACGGGCGAAGAGATGGCCACGGCCGCTTGCCCCATTAAGTCAATGGAACAATTAATGGCGCGCACCGTGGTGAAGGCCATTTTGCGTGAAGATGATAGCGCAATCTACTTCTCCCGTTTGCCGATTCCTTGCCGTCGTGATGGCGACCCCGATTTGTCCTCTGGCCTCTATTGGCGTCACTTGGGCATCTATGCCTATCGTGGCGACTTCTTGAAGAAGTTGATTACGACGCCGCCTTGCGCTTTGGAAACAACCGAATCCCTCGAGCAATTGCGCGCCTTGTGGTTGGGCGGTCGCATTGGTGTGATTCGTTGTGATGATGAAGGCGTCGGCGTGGATACGCCCGAAGATGTGGCCATTGTGGAAGCATTGTTGCGTAAGCGGGGTGACGAATGACCAAAGCCCACGCACTCTTTACCGCAGTGCCAAAGTTGCACAACTGCGCTCAGGCGGTTGTGGAAGGCGCTGGCGCTCCCGCTGAAACGATTGCCGAGATGGCTGCGTGTGGCGGTGGGCGCGCACCGGATGGCTTGTGCGGCGCACTCTACGGTGCACTCGTCATGCGTCCTGACCAGGCCGAAACGATTAAACAGGCCTTTGCCGCTGAGGTAGGGGCCCTAACGTGCCGTGAGATTAAGACAACCGCAAAGACGTCATGCCCCATGTGTGTGGAAATCGCAGCGAAGATTCTGGAATCTCTCCCCGAAAAACAGTAATTTATTGAAAGGAAACGTAATGAATACTATCTCTACTGATAAAGCTCCTGCAGCAATCGGTCCTTACTCTCAGGGCGTCATTGTCAATGGCATGCTCTTCGCTTCTGGCCAGATCCCTGTCGATCCTGCCACGGGCATCATCCCTGAAGGCATCACCGCTCAGGCAGAACAGTCCTGCAAGAACTGCGGCGCTTTGCTCGCTGCCGCTGGTCTTGACTTCACCAAGGTGATTAAGACGACCTGCTTCCTCGCAGAAATCGCTGACTTTGCGGCCTTCAATGAAGTCTACGCCAAGTATTTCGTCTCCAAGCCTGCGCGTTCTTGCGTGGCAGTGAAGGACATTCCGAAGGGTTGCCTCTGCGAAATCGAAATCCTTGCCAAGATTGACTAATTGTTTGGCCTCCCGCTACTGGGAGAAAAGGAATGCAACTGACCACGGCCTCTGGGCTGTGGTCAGTTTTTTTAGAGGTTGTGCGGCGTAGGAAATAAGCCTGATAAAGTCCAAGCAACGTAATTGGGGGCGCAGTTTTTATTGCGGTGAACAGTCAGAAAGAGAGCGCCTTAAAGCAAAAGAGAGGCCGTCGGGGTCATCTGCGTGGGGCTTATTTGAGGCGTTATTGTCGCAGAAACGGGTGGGGTTTTAGGAAGAGTGGAGGGAAAGAGGTGAATTTTGGGCGTATTTTTGCGATTTTCGCCTGCTTTTTACGGAACTGTTACTTTACACTCTCTTTTCTTTATGGTATCGTTATAGACGAAGTAAGTGGAGTATTTCCTATGGCAGAAACAAAAAAGCCGCTTTATTTAAGTTCGTTCTTCAACGAATCGGATGTTATTATCGAACAGACGGTTCCGTCTAATTTCAATTTGATTCATCGTCTGGTGACCTTACTGGTAGAAAATCATCTGCCAGGTGGCAATATTGAGGCGATTGTGGACATGGTCTTGCGCAGAGAACGTGTAGCCAATACGATTGTGGGTGATGGGGTGATGTTGCCTCACGCTCGTATCGAAGGCTTGAATCGTCCCTATTTGGCCTTAGGTATCTATCCTGCAGGGATTCCTTCGCAGGAGAGTTCGGTGCCGGTGAAGTTGGTCTTCTTGTTGTTGGTTCCGGAAAAGGAACCAGCGCGCTATCTCCAGATTCTCCGTGCGATTGCCAACTTGTTGCGTGACACCTTCGCAGTGGATCGTTTGGCCGTATTGGAAACGCCTGAAGCGGTGATGCAGGCTTTGCGTCGTAGCGAATTGAAGTTGCCGGATTACATTTGCGCTGGTGACTTGATGGAGACGAAGGTTGAAACCTTGCCGATGTGCGTGCCGCTCTCGGAGGCCTTTGATGCTTTCATGATGCGCAATATCCAAGAGTTGCCTATTGTTGATGATGTGGGGCACTTGGTGGG
>JAGCML010000014.1 GCA_017646485.1 Kiritimatiellia bacterium | reverse complement strand
CTCCTATTGGCAAGTGGGTGCTTCATCAATCCCGAAGTGAAAGGCCGCGGCACCTACCTGCTCTTTGCGGGTGGCGTCATTCTGCTTGGGTTAATGAGTGCGATTGGCGTGGTCTCTACTGCGGCGCACCTGCGCAACCTCTCGCAAGCCCCTCTACCAAGCGCTGTTTTAATCTGGGGGCAATCCTTTGCCACACAATTAGCAGGACTCGTCTCAACCTACACCACCTTTGAAGCCTTGGCACCGCTGGTCATTTTCCTTTTAGCCGCGGCGCTCTACTTAGGGTGTTTCCCCTATGCCTATCTCAAAATTGGCGCACCAGTCATTGGCCAACTCGTCTGTATTGCCCTTTGCGTGCTCGCCTTCATCCAATGGCCCACCTCCATTTGGCAACTTCTGGAAGAACCCACCGCAATGTCAATCGCCGGCATCTTTATGATTGCCCTCTGCGTGAGCGCCATCTTCGGTTCGTGGTTGCACGCATTTTATGCCGCCAAATTCATGTGGTCCCAGTGGCGCATTCGCACAACGGCGCTCATTGCCCTCTTCGTTGTCATGGGAACCTTTTCGATTGCGCTCGCCCTAAAGAATGCACCCGTCGCATCAGGCTTACCCCTTCGCCAAGCGATGGAAGCCGTGGCTCCGCAATTAGACTCCCTCCTCCCGGCACACACGCGCCTTTGGCTTACGGCCGAACGTGACACGCTTGGCATTATTGCACGGCGTTATGTCAAGGGCAACCCCGTGCACCCCCAATCCGAAAACTTGACCGCCATCACCTCCGAAACCCTGAAGCGCCACCCTACGCTCAAGCGCCTGTTGGGTGAAGACCCGCTAATCCATCGTCTGGCGACCATCGGTGCGGAACCGCTCCGCCAATATCTCCTTTCGGCAGATGACGACCTCGGCATTATTCGTACCCTTCCGCCCCAAGAGACCGCCTTTACTGCGGCGCAAATTGCTGAAACCTTGACCACCACTGAATTCGGCCAGACGCCGATTGGCAAGCGAAGCATCACCTGGATGAAGGCCTTAGCTGCGCGCGAACACGCCGCCTGCGCAATCAGTGCAGAACCTGAAGCCGCGGCCACCCACTTACGTTTGGCCCGTACGCTGGATCCAGAAAACCCAGGCGTTCCGCTCTCCTTGGTGGCGCTCGCCATGCAGGCATCTCCATCACGCAAGACGAACGCAATGCCGCACGCGACGTCGTTGAAGCCAAGCCCTCCCTCCGCGCCCCCAATGAAACCGAAGCACTCCTCTTCGAATATCGTTATGGTCCCGTGTGTGCGCCGGGATTCTGTTCCGCAAGCCGCCTGAGAAGATTTCATCTGGGCAACGCTACCACGACCCTGCAAGAAATCCTCCAACTCTATCGCACTGCACCAGACCAACTCTCCACCACCGAAAAACTCGTGGCCGTATTGCACCTCCCCGCAGACGAAGTGGCGCAGTTGCTCGCAGACCGCGGTCCCGAACACGGTGATATGGAACTCTTCTTCTGCCTCTATCCCGACCATCCTGCAACCGAGACCCTTCACCAGAAGCACCGTTTCCACTTCTCACGCAATGATGCACTCAACACCCTCTTCCGTGAGAAAAACTCCCGTCTGCGCGAACGTATCCCAGACAAGATGCAGGCCTTCTTCCTGCGCGATGGCACCTTTGCCTATGCGCTCTACTACGTCAATGCGTTGCTCAAAGCAGAAGACCTCGATACGGCAATTCAATTTGTCGGCGGCTTTAATGTGCGCGAACGCCTCAGAAAGACGCCCGTTCTCGTTGAAGACCTCTGCTACCGTGTCTTAGAACAACTCCTCCAGCGCGACCCCGCCCGTGCCCGCAGCGTCTGCGAAAAGTGGTTGCGCTCCGATGCACGTCAATACCGCCTGTGGAAATTGCTTCTCTCCGACCAAATGCCCCCCAGCGCAGACCCCGAAGCAGAACTTGAAGCCTGCCTCCGGACTTATCCGCTCCATCCCAGCGCTACCGCACGTTATGCCGAACTCCTTGAGAAAGAACTCGGCGCGGAAATTGCCACACGCTATCGCGAAGCCGTCAAAAAATCCACCGCGGAGGGTTCTTGCCTCCAGAAAGACTCCCATGCTCACCGCCGACTTTGATTATTACCTCCCCGAAGAACTCATCGCACAGCGTCCCCCAGAAGTACGTGGCACCTCGCGTATGATGGTGCTCAATCGCAAACAAAACACCTTGGAACACAAATCCATTGGCGACATCTTGGACTATCTGCGTCCGGGCGACCTCATGATTTTGAATAACACCCGCGTCTTTCCGGCACGTATTTTGGGTGCATGGGAAGACACTGGCGGCGCGGCAGAACTTCTCCTCTTGGACTGTCGCGAACGTGAAGCCGCCATTGAGGGCGGATTTACCTCGCAATGGCGCTGCATGTGCGGCAGTGGACGTAAATCTCGCGTGGGTCACACCATTCTTTGTGCCCAAGGCAACCTCCGCGCCGAAGTCTTAGATAAAGACGAAGAAGGGCACTCCCTCGTCAGATTTCACTCTGCCAAACCCCTTATGGCCCTCTTGGATGCCCACGGTCTCACCCCCGTGCCGCCCTATATTCGTCGCGATGCCAATGATCCCGAAATGGCACGTCTCGACAAAGAACGCTACCAGACGGTCTATGCCAAGGAAGTCGGCGCTGTCGCAGCGCCCACCGCAGGCCTCCACTTCACCGATGAACTCTTGACCAAACTTGAAGCCAAGGGAATCAAGCGCGCCTTTGTCACCCTCCATGTGGGCCCTGGCACCTTCAAACCCGTGAAGGCCGACCGCGTAGAAGAACACCGGATGGATGCCGAATTCTACGACATTCCCGAGGCCACCGCTCAGGCAATTCGTGAAACCCGTGCTGCAGGCGGGCGCATTGTGGCTGTTGGCTCCACCTCAGTGCGCACGCTTGAAACCGTTGCTGCGCTCAACAACGGTGAAATCGTGGCCACACACGGCAGTAGCACCGCCTTCATCTATCCGCCCTATCAATTTAAGGCGATTGATGTGATGCTCACCAACTTCCACCTTCCGCAGTCGACCCTCATCATGATGATCTCGGCTTTGGCAGGCAGAGAACGCGTCTTAGCCGCCTATGAAGAAGCCGTGAAAGAACGTTACCGCTTCTTCTCCTACGGCGACTGCATGCTCATCCTCTAAGGATTGATTCCGAATGAACACGGTTCCTTACATCTTCATTCTGGCAGGAGGACGCGGAGAACGTCTGTGGCCGCTCTCATCGGAAGCGTGCCGCAAACCCTTCCTGAAGTTGTTTGAGGAACAGTCCCTTTTGGCCCTCACCCTCCGTCGCGTGGAAGGCCTTGTCCCACGCACCCACATTCGGATTCTTACCACCGCAGACCTCCGCGAAGCCGTTTTGCATACCCTGCCCGATTTCCCTGAAGCGCAACTCCTCTGCGAACCCGAAGCGCGGAATACTGCCGCGGCATTAGCCTACGCCTGCGGCCATCTGCACCAAATCTCCCCCGAGGCCATCGGCATTGTTTTGCCCGCCGACCACCTCATTCGGGATGACAAAACCTTTCAAGCGGCCTTGCAAGCCGCCTGCCACTTGGCACAAACGCGCCACGAATTAGTCACGTTGGGCATTTCTCCCACTACACCAGCGACCACCTATGGTTACATCGCCTGCGGCGAAGCCTTGGAAACGGTTGCAGACTGCCAAACGTGTCAGGGCATTGGCTTCACCGAAAAGCCCGACCTTTCCACTGCAAAGACCTACCTCCACGCTGGCAATTTCCTCTGGAATGCCGGCATTTTCATTTGGGAAGCCGCCACACTCAAAGCACGTTTTGCCGCAGATGCACCCGCATTTCTCCCACTGATTGAAGCACCCGAGACGGCGGCAACGTGTTATTCCACATTGCCCAAGATTGCATTTGACTATGCCATCATGGAACATTGCCCTAGCTTCTCTGTTGTGCGTGGCACCTTTGACTGGGACGATATCGGCACACTCGAAGCCGTCGAACGTCAACAGCCCTGCGACTCCGCAGGTAATCGTACATTAGGCGAGGTGACTTGCATTCGCACAGCAGACACCACCGTGCTCACCACAGCGACGGGGCATCGTCTTATTCTCTCTGATGTCACGAATCTCTTCGTCGCACAGACCCCTGAGGCCACCTTTATTTGTCCGCGCGATTGCGTCACGGCAGCGCAAAAGCAAGCCTTTGACGAGATCAATCTCCATACCCAGCGTACACTTCACCCCGCAAACGAGGATCAACCATGAATCAGAAGCTCCTCTTTCCCCTGCTCTGCCTCACCCTTTTGGGATGGACAGGATGCGTCACCTCATCAAATGTCAAGGCTGACATTGAACTCAAGCAGTTGGCATTTGAAGCCTTTGACAATGGGCAATTCGCGCAAGCGAGACGTTTGATTGCACGTGCAGACCGTCATGATGTGCCGCGGTCCAACCTCTGGCGTCGCACGTTGGAATTGCAAATTGCCTTGGCAGAAAACACACAGCAAGGTGAACTGAGTCAACTCTTACGTGCTTGGAGCGAACAACGCTCCGATTGGTCACGCGAAGATCTCATCAATGCAGAATTGACCGTCGCCGAAGCCCTCCAGCCCGACTACGCAATGGATTGGTTGAACGACTTAAATCCCATGAGCTGGCCGCTCCATTATCGCACCCGTTACAACCTCTTACGCACCAAATTGCAACAAGGTGCCCCCGCCCTGCGCGATGATACCGTGGCACGATGGCACTTAGCCATTCGCGGACTCTACGCCGCAGGGAATCTCACGGCGGCAGCAAGTGAGGCCGAAACCTGTGCGACCACAACCCAAAATGCGGCAGCAGCCCTCATCGCAGCCAAACTCTACAACGAACTTGGCGACTTCAATCGTAAAGAAGCCCTCCTGGAAGCTGCGGCAAGTTACAACAACTCCGCAGAATTCCAGCAGGAAATCAACCTCGTTCGCTCTGCGCCCCTTGGCACAAAGACCGCCCTTTAATCAACTCACGCCCATTACAGCAAGGACACACACTATGGCAACCGAAAACGAAATCCAGCAATTGCGCGAAGAAAATGCACGCCTTACCGCAGCGCTTGCCGCAACGAAAGCTCAGTGGGAACGCGAATTGATTGTCGCTAAAGCCCGCTTGTTGGCAACAGAAGAAGAACTCGAAGCCACAAAAGAACGCCTTCGTTTGGCACTGTTGCGCAATATCGTCGCAGAAGATGAAGTCTTCCAAGTGCGCGAAGATGCGGCAAAAGTCGTGGAAACCCTTCGTTCGGAGCGCTAAGTATGGCAGACTTTGATACACGTCGGTGGTCCCTGCGCAATCCTGGCGCAGAGATTAGCAACAACAATATCCCCACCGCAATGCTCGTCGAATGGGCAGAACGTGGCATCATCAAGCCGGGTTATGCAATCTCCTCCGATGGCGTTACCTGGGCTCCTGCAGAGACCTTGCCCGAACTCAAGATGTGTTGGTATGTCATCGCCGCTGGACGTGCGCCCTATGGCCCCATCACCCAAGCGGCAGCCCGACGCTTCATTGAGGAAGGCCACTT
>JAGCML010000013.1 GCA_017646485.1 Kiritimatiellia bacterium | reverse complement strand
CCTCGACCTTGCGTTTTGACGGCATCAATGACAATGTGTACCGTTCGGTCTTCGTGAAGTCCACGCCTGAAGTGTTGCGCGAACGCATGGATGGCATGGTCAAGCGCGTGTTGCCTGGTGCAGAATTGACGGGCATTTCCTACACGCCTGAGAATCCGAAAGATATCACGCAACCCTTGGTCCTCACCTTGACGGCGCGCGTTGCTGACTACGCTGTGCCCAATAACGAAGGACACACCTTGGTGAAGTTGCCCTATTTCAGCCGTGTATTCGGTATGGTGAACTTCCTCTTTGATGGTTTGGAACAACCCGAACGTAAGTATGACTGGGTGATTTCCTCTCCCTGTGCGGTGCGTGAAACCTTGACCTTGCGTGGCTTTAATAGCTTGGGCGAGGCACAGGTGTTGCCACAGGATCCCATTTTGAAGTCGAATGGTGCCTCTTACGATGTGATCTGCAAGCAGGATAAGGCTGCAGATACCATCACCTTGACGCGCGAACTCGAACTCTCTCAGAAGACTTACACCCCTGAAAACTATCGCGCTTTGCGTCGTTTCCGCGAACGCATGAGTCGTTTTGAAGAGTTGCGTCCGCTCTTTGTGCAGAATACGACGGCAAACGAAGATGCCACGATGGTAAGCGATATCTCTCGCACCACCTTGAATGAAGATGGTTCGACTTCTTATCACTACACCCGTAAAGTGCGTGTGAACACCTTCCAGGGTAAGCGTTCTCAGGGCGAAATGAAGCTCTGGTATGCGCCTGATTGGCAGACCCTCACGCTCAACGTGGCCGAAGTGACCACCGCGAAGGGTGACTGCATCCCTGTGACCCAGAAGGAAATCAACGAACTGGATAGCGATGGCGCTGCCGGTGCTCCGCGTTATGCCGCATGGAAGCAGAAGGTGATTTCGCTCCCCGCGATTGAAGTGGGCTCCGTGTCGCACTTGGATTGGGTGATTACCTCGAAGGATAATCTGCCCTTCTGCGAAACCAAGATCTTTGACTGTGAATACTCCACCGAAGAAGAAACCTACTCTTTGACCGTGCCTTTGGCCGAAGTGCCCAATATGCGCATCGCTGAACGCAACTTCGAAAATGTGGATGTGGAACGCACCGAAGAGATCATTACGGAGGGTGAAGGCCCGACGGCAAAGCAGAAGAAGGTCTACACATGGACCTTGCGCAATCGTCCTGCGGTGAAGGCTGAACCCAGCACGCCCTCGGCCGAACTCTTCTCGCCCGTCATTTACGTGGCCCATCGCAATGCTGCAGCGCATCGTTTGATGCCCGACTTGATTGAAAAGATTGAGGATGTGCTCGATGAAGATTACCCTGTGACGGAAGACACGGTGGAGGCTTTGATTGAAAATATTGACGACGATGACACCGATGCGCTCTTGAAGGCGATTCAGGAGTTCATGGCTCGTCGTATTCGTCAGGCGGGTCCCTCTTGGAGTGCACTCGTTTACGGCACCTTGTCGAATCCGGATACCACCTTGGCTGCAGGTTATGGCAACCGCCTCGACCGCTTGATTCTTTGGTTGGCCATGCTCCGTGAGGCAGACATTGACGCAGAAATCGTCTTTGCTGACCAGCACACCTTGGCCTATGACTATGCCTTCAATACGCGTATTGCTGCACGTGAAGTGCCGCGTTGGACACGTTGGGCCACGCCGTACATCCGTTTGGAAGATGGTCGTTTGATTGGTGATGGTGCTGACTGCGATGAAGTGGCAGTGACGCGCCTGACCTCTCGCGCCGTGATGACCGAAAAGGGTCGCGAATTGTACACGGCTGACGAAGCCAATCGCACCCGCCAGGAGTCGAAACTTCGTTTGACGGTTGATGCGGGTGGCGATGCGACCATCTCCTCTGAAACGTTGGCTTATGGTTTGGCTGCAGGTCAGATTCGCCGCACAGTGCGTGAATCCACGCCCGAAACGCGTAAGCGTGCACTCGCTGCTGCCGCTGAAGCTTTGGCTATCGGTGCAGAACCCATTAGCGACTACAAGATTGAAACCGAAACCTCTCCCGTGAAGGCCACTTTGACGGTGGCTGCCAAGCACTACGCCATTCGTCAGGGTGCCATCTTGAGCGTTCCTTTGCCGCGTATGGTTTCGCCCGTTTACTCGATGCGTGGTACGCGCCGTTCGAACCCCATTTGGCAGGATGAAGCTACCGCAGTCAACAACGAACTGAAGGTGATTTTGCCGAAGGGGAGTCAGTTGGTCTCCCGTCCCGAACCCTTTAAGGTGGTCTTGCCGGGTGGCGGCGCATGCGAACTCACCCTGAAGGATGAGTTTATTGAGACCACGGGTGAACGTTGCTTGACCTATACGACAAAGATTAATTCCGCACCTGCGGTGTTGGATGCTTGGTTGTTCCCCGCTTGCGTGGAATTGAATCGCCGTCTCATCGCTCCGGAGATGCAGACGATTGTGGTGCGTTTGCCCGAATAAGCCCTTTCTTACCATGACAGTTCTCGGGATTGAAAGCTCGTGTGATGAAACTGCGGCCGCCGTTGTACGCGACGGCTCGCAGGTGCTTTCATCGGTCATTTACTCTCAGGTGCCCCTTCACCAACCTTATGGTGGCGTGGTGCCTGAAATCGCTTCGCGCTCTCACATTGAAAAGATTCGTGCGATTATCTCCCAGGCCTTGAAAGAGGCCTTCCCAGATGCTGCGAATCCTTTGGATGAGGTGGATGCGATTGCCGCAACCTGTGGCCCAGGTTTGGCCGCCTCTTTATTGGTCGGCTGGAGCGCGGCAAAGGGTTTGGCGCTTGCGACTGGCAAACCCTTAATTCCGGTGAATCACATGCATGCGCACCTTTGGTCGGTGCAGTTGGACCAACCCACCGTTTCGGTGGATGCGCTCTATCCGCAGTTGGGCCTCGCAGTGAGCGGTGGTCACACCTGTTTTGTCGAGGCCTCCGCGCCGAATGCGTATCACTTGATGGGGCAAACCATCGATGATGCGGCGGGCGAAGCCTTTGATAAGGCGGCGAAACTCTTAGGCTTGGGTTATCCGGGCGGTCCAGTGATTGATCGTGTGGCACGGACTGTGCCGCAGGAATTGCGCCGTTCGATTGCCTTTCCGCAGGGGAAGGTGGCCGCAGATCATCCGCTTCCTGAAGGACTTCGCGCAGAGTTGTGCGTCTCCTTTAGCGGGTTGAAGACGGCGTTGCTGACCTATGTCCGCAAGAACCCGCCACAGTCGGAGGCCGAGGTCGCACGTATTTGCGCAGCTTACCAAGAGGCGATCGTTGATGCCGTGGCCAAACGTGCAGACATCGCCTTGCGCACGGGACAGTATAAATCCTTTGCTGTGGGCGGCGGTGTTTCCTTAAATGGCCGCTTACGTGAAGCGCTCCAAGCTGTTGCCAAGCGTCATCATGTGCCCTTGCTTTTGGCCCATGCGCGCTATTGCGGTGACAATGCCGCAATGATTGCAGGTCTTGCCTCGGTTGGGGGCGGACTTGTTGCTGAAGATCCTTTAACGTGGGATATTGATCCCTCACTTCCTGTTTAATTTTTTTGATAATAAAACGAACCCAAAGACCCTGAAAGGTACCTCCATTATGGCAGAAAAGAAAACCGCCACCGCCGCAAAGGCAAACGATAAACTCTCCGCAGTCTTAAGCCAAATTCGCAAAGAATTCGGTGATTCTGCAATTATGCAGATGGGCGAGGTGGAAGTTCAGTCGATTCCTGTGATTTCCACGGGCGCATTTTCGCTCGACCTTGCATTAGGTGCAGGCGGCGTCCCCAAAGGACGTATTGTTGAAATTTTTGGTAATGAATCCTCCGGTAAGACGACGTTGTCGTTGCATATCGCTGCCAATGCTCAGAAAGAGGGTGGCGTCGTTGCCTTTATTGACGCTGAACACGCTTTGGATATCGCCTATGCCAAGCGCATTGGTGTGGATGTGAACAACCTCCTTTTGGCCCAACCCAACTCCGGCGAAGAAGCCCTCCAGATTACCGAACAGCTCGTTCGCTCGGGTGCTGTGGATGTGGTCATCGTGGACTCGGTCGCAGCATTGGTGCCTCAGAGCGAATTGGATGGTGACATCGGTGACTCTCACATGGGCGCTCAGGCTCGTTTGATGTCTCAGGCGATGCGTAAGTTGACCGGCCTCTTGGCGAATACCAACACGCTCTGCATCTTCACCAATCAAATCCGTATGAAGATTGGCGTGATGTTTGGTTCGCCTGAAACCACCACGGGCGGTAATGCGCTCAAGTTCTACGCTTCGGTGCGTATGAAGATTGCGCGCATCTCCACGATTAAGGACAACACGGGCAAGGCCCTCGGCAACCGCACTCGTGTGAATGTGGTGAAGAACAAGGTCGCTCCGCCCTTCACGGAAGCGGAATTTGACATTCTCTACGCACGCGGCATCTCCTGGGAAGGCTCCGTTTTGGATGCCGGTTTGGCTGCGGGTGTCGTGATGAAGCGCGGCTCGTGGTTGAGCTTCGAGAACGAACAAATCGGCCAGGGTGCCGCTGCTGCCACCGAATTCCTCCGTGCTAATCCGGATATTTTGGAACGCATCCGTGCGAAGGTCCTCGAACATCGCGAAGCCTTTGCGCCTGGCGCCTCGCAGAATACGCCTCCGCCTGCCGCTGAATAAGCCCTCGCTTAAACAAAGCCAAAGCCGCCTCTAACCAGGCGGCTTTTTAATTGTCATTCGACTGAAATCAAAGCGGCGCAGGGGAGGGCTCGGTCAAATCTATCAAGTGGGCGATGGCGTAATTGTGTTATACTGATGGGGTATGAAAACGAATGTAACATGTTGGGGCATTCTCGGCGCACTGGATCAGGAAGTGATGTTGTTGCGCGAGCAAATGCAGGTTGAATCAACGGAAAAGGTGCTCGGTACCGAGTTTCTCTCTGGCACGATTGATGGTCATAAGGTCGTGGTGGCGTGTTGTGGCATTGGGAAGGTGAATGCCGCTGCGTGCGCGACCTATCTTCTCTTTGTCAAAGGATGCGATGCCATTGTGAATGTCGGCATTGCCGGCGGTGTGGCGCATGGCTTGCACACGTTGGATGTGGTGATTTCCAGGGAGTTGTGCTTCCATGACCAGGATGCCGTCATGCTGAAATACTTCCCGGCGCGTCAATTCTTTGATGGCGATTTGGCGTTGCGCCAATTGTGCGCACAGGTTTGTTCGCAACCCGGCATGTTGGTGGGTTCTTGGCGTGAGGGTCGCATTGCGACAGGGGATAAATTTGTGGCCGATAGCGCCACGCGCGATGCGATTATCGCTGCTGTAGCCCCTGATTGCGTTGAGATGGAGGGTGCCGCAATTGCGCATGTCGCTTACGCAGCGGGCAAGCCGTGCTTGGTCATCCGTACGATGTCGGACTGCGCAGACGATGATGCCACCACGACCTACGATAATTTCTTGGAGCGTGCTGCAAACCAATCTGCTCGGATTGTGTTGGCCATGTTGCGCCATGCAGATTAAAGCGGGGTTAAAGGGGGCCGCTTTGCCGCTGTTGGCCATTGGCTTAACGGCGGCAGCGTATCTGCTTGCGCAATGGATTCCTGCTTCAGCCCGTATGGACCGTTGGCAGAAGGCCGCAGCAGAGCTTACGCCCTCTGCGCCCATCGCTGAGGTGTGCGCAGTCGCAAATGTACACTTCGCAGTTCAGTTGACGCGTGAGGATGTTGCCGTGTGGCAGACTTTAGTGCAACGCGGCACCCCTGCCGATGAGGCCTTACGCATTGTGGTGACCTATGCCCGTGGACGTGTGAAATAAGAAAGAGGTAAACGATGATGAAGGCGTTGAGTGCGTTTTTGATGGGATTGCTCTTAATGGTTGCTCCTGTTCAGGCGGTGGAGGGACCCGGTGAATACACCTTTTCGAATCCTGCACAGAAAACAGCTTGGCGCGAGAAGGCGGTGTTGCCCGCTGACTGCGTGGCGGTTTCTCCCACGTGTCTTTACAGTCTCTCCGAAAAAACCGTCTATTTGCTCACCGAGTTCACGGGTATTTCCCAAAATTACGAAACGGAATTCCTCCTTTTAGGCCCGCTTAGTGACCGCGCCTATGAGGGCCTTGCGATGGCATGGGATGCGCCTTCGGTCGTCAGTCGCGCCGTGGAGGCCCTCGGGGTGAAGACGGGTGTGCCTGCTGATGCCTTGCGTGGGATGGCGATGGCGCAGGGT
>JAGCML010000119.1 GCA_017646485.1 Kiritimatiellia bacterium | reverse complement strand
GGGTATTTCCTGCCGTCGTCAGGGCGCATATGCGGGGTGTCCCCGTCGTTTGTTGGCAGTCCTGCGCCTCCAGTCGCAGACTGGCTCATTCGCCGTAAGGCGCTCACTCGCCACCGTGGCGAAGCCACCTCTCGCCGCAGGGTGCGGTGTCACCCTGCATTTCTCATCGTAGTGCGCACTGGTCACTGTGGCGTAGCCACCAAAAATAACAAACCCATAAATAAAAAATACCCCTCCGCAAAAGGAGGGGTAAAGCGCCTTTTGGCTTTAAGTTCACTTGGATAAACGCACAGATTTCTCAAAACTAACATCAAAAGCAGTCGAAAATCTCCAAGAGAAACTCGTTAACTATCCAAGACCTACACAACTAAAACTGAAGGTGGCAGCATGAAGATTTTTAACCTTTTTCCAATATCCCCCCGCAATTTAACTTGCATTCCAGTCCTACACCGTAACTTTATTTGGCTTTTTCTTTTTGGATGTCGGCGTGAAAACGACGGTTGTGTTCTTCGGGGGAAAGGGGGGCGCAACCTTCAATCGGCAGTCCGCGGTGACGTACTTTAGCGCGACGCATGGCGTCGGTTTCCATCGTAGCCGGTTTGCTGGGACGGCATTGCGGTGGACGCCATTCTTTCTTGGGTGTAACGGTTGGCACTTTAAGCTTTGGGGCATCAGGTGAAGGGGGCGTTTGCTTTTGAGTTTGAAGATGTGCGCAACTGGGCTTCGAATCAAGTTTTTTAATACGCTTGACAGTGGGTTGTTGTGTTGCTTTTACAGGGGGTGTTTGCGCAGCAAAGGTTACGCCACACATTACCACCATGACTGCCCACAGGATACTTGCCTTCATTACGGTTCCCTTTCGTTTGTTTCACCTTCATTACAATAACACTTTTCGTGTCAATTGTCATCTCTCATTCAAACAAAAATGCTCCGCAGTTTCCCACGAAGCATCCGCATCAGAAGTTATCTTTTACTTTAGGCAGTAATCCAATCGGTGAGTCTTTCGCTCTGTGCCACGCGTCGCGGATCCACGGTTGCTGGGGCTTCCACTAAGTAGGCTGTACCGCAACACGCACAGTAGGCACCTGGATTCACTGCAGCTCCACATTCCGGACAGGCGCGTTCTAAGACTTCCCCGCACCAGGCACAATGACATTCATGCGCTTTAGCTAAATGTCCTTGCGGCACCAAGGTAACGCGTTCGCCTATCGCCACCGGCAGATTAGAGGGGCACTGCGGATTCGGACAAAAAGTACGCTCACCCGTCACTGCGGGCTCAACCGCTTCTCGCGTTGCCATCGCTAATTCTGCCTGGCTGGGTGGTAATAATCCCAATTCATCACAGAGCTTACCAATCGTCTGAGCTCCCAAAGCAGTCGCACGACCACTTTCAAACATCGAAAGGGCCGACTGTTTACACCCCACCTTACGAGCCAAAGCACTTTGACTCATATGGCGTTGCAAACGCGCTGTTTTGATCTGTTCACCGAGTGTTTTCATGTGGGATAGAGAATAGCGCATTTAAATTCGTTTTGCAAGAAAAAGTTATCAAAAAGTTATTAACAATTTATCAACGCTTGTTTATAACTTTATCAACCGCTGTTCATAACCCTGTAAAGAAGTTGTTTACAAATGTTAATAAGGTGTTGATAAGTTTTTTATCAACCGTTTATCAAGCCACTTTATTAACAATTTATCAACAGTTGTTAATAACTTGTAAACGAAAGATAACCCATTGATAAACCAAATTAAACTCCCCCTTAATTCTCCTCAAAATAAATCCAATTTCCCCACTTATCAACCCTCTTTTCAACCTTGTTAACACCCCCATTCATCTTGTTAATAAATCTCCACCCCACAATTGTTAATAAGTAAGTAAGTGGAATGTGGCTGCGCCACAGTACAGTGGCCAGTGAGCACTACGATGAGAAATGCAGGGTGACACCGCACCCTGCGGCACAACTTATAGAGATGTGGCTGCGCCACAGGGGTAGTCTGCGGGCGAAGTGAGGACAGCTTTTCTCTTTTTTCTCCTTACTTTTTTCTTCTTTCTCCAGCTACGCCGCTCCACTCCCCGTGAGCACTGGTAAGAGCATCCGGTAGGATGCGAAGCGTGCAGGACTCAGTCCTGCCGCGGGGTGTGGGGCTGCGCAAGCCCCACCTCTCTCTCCTCCCAAACCCAGAACTCTGAACCCTGAACTGGGGCGAAGCCGCACCCTCCTCATTTCTTACTTCTTACTCCTCCCTCCTACTAAAAACAAAAAAGCCCTCCGTTTTTGACAGAGGGCGAAGTGGGGTGAGTGAGGGTGGCGTTTAATTGAGATCGCTTAAGGAACGTCCGAGTGCGGTGACGATTTCCTTAAGGGCCTTAACGGTCTTTTGGTCACCCTGTTTATAGAGGTCATTGATCGCCTTTGAGGCGTAAACGACGGTAGCGTGGGTACGCTTAAAGGTGTTGCCGACTTCGGTGGTGGAACTATCGGTCAGCTTACGGCTGAGGTAGATTGCGACCTGACGCGGCACTGCGATACGCTGTTCACGGCTCTTTCCATGGAGATCAGCCAAAGAGATATCATAGTGATCACAGACAGCCTTTTGGATATCAGCACTGCTGAGTTTGACGATAGACTCCTCCTGGGCGATAAAGTTCTTCAAGACGCTCTTCTGGAGCACCTCAACCGTAACCGCCTCGGCCATGTTGTTGGGGAACATCCTTGCGTAGCCGATGGTGCTGGAGAGGGCGCCTTCGAGGGCACGCACGCTACTGGTGACCTTCTGGGCGATAAAGTCAAGTACCTCGCGATTGAGGTTGATGCCAGGATAGGAGCGCAACTTCATCAGCAGGATATTGAGGCGTGTTTCATAGGCAGGCATATCCACGTCAGCACAGATACCGCTTTCAAAACGGCTCACGAGACGATCCATGAGGTCGGTGATTTCCTTTGGCGCGCGGTCACTGGTCATCACAATCTGACGGTGATTATCTTTGAGCGCGTTGAAGATATTGAAGAATTCATCCATAAAACCCTTCTTGCCAGCCATCAACTGGATATCGTCAACCAATAAGATATCGACCGAACGGAATTTCTGGCGGAAGGTATTCTTATTTTCGTCACTCGTCCAGGAACGCACATACTCATTGAGGAGGTTGTCGCTGGTGGTGTAGAGAATGGAGAGATTCGGATTCAACTTCCTAGCCATGTTGCCAATGGCGTGCATTAAGTGGGTCTTCCCCACTCCTGTCGGACCATAGAGGAAGAGCGGATTGGTGCGATTAACATCATCACCGGGCTTCATCGCCACATAACGCGCCATCGTCACCGGAAATTGATTGCTCGGACCTTCCACAAAGGAGTCAAAGGTCATGTCGGGTTGCAACGTGTCCACCTTCGGCGCGCCATTCGAAGCGAAGTTCGGCGCCTTTTGTGGGATCACCGGAGCGGCGGGTTGCGGACTGACAAATTTCAACTTCATGCCAGCTGGCGCATTTTCCGCGCGCAACGCCACATCAAAGAGTGATGCAAAGGTGCGCAATAACGATTCGCCATCTTTGTCTTCCGTCAATTCCACAATGAGGGTGTTGTTCTCAATCGAAACCCCGCGGCTCTCCAAACCAAAGTGGTTCATAAAGGTCAGTTCAGACAGAACAGCAATCAAATGAGGCTGCATGCGCTTCCATAAATCATCCGCAGTCAAAGTCGAAAAATTATTCATAAGTAACACTCAAAAATGTTGATAACATCACTAAAAATGTTGATAAAAAACATCAACCTGTTAATAACTTATTAACACCACTATTATCCCATTTCAAAAAGCAGAAGTCTATCATTCTTTTTTGACATTTCATCAACAAGTTATTAACAACTTGTTGACAGAATAAATCCTTATCAATCAATGATAAATTCGTTTTATACAAACTTATCTACAGGATGTTAATAACTTTACCATGAGGATTGTTAATAACTCACCCCTTTTTCACTCAATTTTCATCCTTTTTTAACACAAAAAAGAAGATAAAAAGGGGCGGCTTCGCCGCAGTTTGAAGTTTAGGGTTCAGGGTTTGAGGGTGATGTGGGGCTTGCGCAGCCCAACGCCCCGCGGCAGGACTGAGTCCTGCATGCTGCACATCCTGCGGATGTGCTTACCAGTGCTCACGGGGAGGGAGAGAGGAGTGAGGAAAATACGGCTGCGCCGCAGTTAGGAGTTCTGAGATCGGTCGCTCCGCTCCCTTGAAGTTTAGAGTTCAGGGGTCGGGAGGAGAGAGGAGGAAGAAGAGAGAAGATAGGACACGCTTCTTATAATAAATATTTCCTCCAGTCGCAGACTTGCTCATTCGCCGTAAGTCGTTCACTGGCCACCAGTCACTAAAAGCGAGCTTCGTGAGCGTACTGGCCTCTGTACTATGGCGCAGGCACTCCCAAATAACAAAACAATAAATAAAAAAACACCCCTCCGCAAAAGGAGGGGGTAAAGCGCCTTTCGGCTTTAAGTTCACTTGGAACTCGTAGATGCGGTCAAGAAGGCACGCAAGTCCTTCGGTGTCTCAATAGCCTTTCGGCTTTAAGTTCACTTGGAACTATCAACGGCGCTAAGGGCGTATGCCGCGTCCGCAAATGTCTCAATAGCCTTTCGGCTTTAAGTTCACTTGGAACCGGTGAAAATGGTGAGATTGAAGATGAGTATTAGCCTTTTTGCGTTTGAAAAAGGCTAATATTGCGTGAGAAAATGGTACCATATTCCTCTTCAAAATGGTACCATATTCTCCATCAATATGGTACCATTTTCTAATGCACTATGGTAGCATATTCTCGAGCAATATGGATATTATTGAAATTGAAGACTTCTCTTCTTCTTTTTCAAAACAAGCCTTCTTGTTTTTTGAAATGATAGCATTTTCATTTTCAGGATGAATAGGATTGATTTTTATGGGGATAAAAGAGTGGAATTGATCTTAACCTTTGATTGAGTTTACTGTAGTTTACATTTTGGAGAGAGTGTGGGGGGACTGCGTGGAACACGGGGAAAGGGTTAGGAAAAGGGAACACTCCCCCAGCCTGAGGCATACTGCACTGGCGCTTCAAAAAGTCTATAGTCGCATAATACTTTTAAAAAACATCAATTTTCCGATTAGGGCATGAAAAAGTCAATTTCGCGCGTGCGTGCGTATGTGTTATAATTTAGCATTGAAAAAAGAAACGTGGATTCCCTCTTACCTGGGACGAAAATTTGAAGAGAAAAAACGATGGCGGAACACATTTCAGCGGACATTATCGTGGTTGGGGCTGGTCATGCTGGCTGCGAAGCGGCTTTTGCGGCGGCGAGAATGGGGTGCGAGGTGATTCTCATTACCTCACAAAAAGACACCTTAGGATTAATGCCGTGCAACCCCGCTGTCGGGGGGTTGGCTAAGTCACATTTGGTTGCAGAACTCGATGCCCTGGGTGGCGAAATGGGATTTAATGCGGACCTGACGGGATTGCAATATCGGATGCTCAATGCATCGCGCGGACCGGCGGTGAGAGCTGTTCGCGTGCAATGTGATAAAGCAGAATATACCGCCAGATTGGCCCGTATTGCAGAGACCATTAAGGGTTTGGAAATTATTGAAGGAACCGTGGTGGATTTACTACCTGCGGAACACTCTCCAGCGGATGCTGCACTGCATGCAACCCCAAACGATGAAGCCGCTGAAGGGGTTGGGTCGGGAACCGACGAAGGTAAGCGTTTGACAGGGGTGCAACTCTCCGACGGCTGTATTTTTTATGCCAAACGCGTGGTTTTGACATCGGGGACCTCAATTGGCGGAATGATTTGGGTTGGGCACACAGGTAAAGCGGGTGGCGGGGATGCTCGTCCGGCGATTACCTTGCCTGAGACCCTAAAGAAAATCTCACCAGAGATTGGCTGGAGAAGGTTGAAAACCGGAACGCCGCCCCGCATTTTGAATAGTTCAGTGGATTGGGATCAAGTCCAACGCCAAGAGGGGGAGAAGGATCCTGTTCCCTTCTTTTCTCGCCGGATGCGATTGGTCCAGGAAGCACTTTGTGGCCAAATAGAAAAGGGTGAAATAGCGGAAAGTGTTCCACGTGGAACAAATCGAGAGAGCTCCAGCAGGGAAGGAAATGTTCCACGTGGAACGTCTGACTCTATTTTGATAAATAGTATCGGTGGGGTAAGCGTAGAAAGTGTTCCATGTGGAACATCTAACACTGGTAAATTTATAGAAAAGGGTGTTCCACGTGGAACACAATCAGAGGAAGTTTTAACGAATACTTCAGAAGAATTAGAGGGTGAAAAGGTTCCACGTGGAACACATTCGGAAGGGGAGGAAAACGCTGAAAAGGTTCCACGTGGAACATCCCAGTTAGTAAATCCCATAGTAGACTCATCTGTATTACAGGAAATGAAGGTTTCTTCTGCTTTAGGGGAGAAGGTTGGTGCAGAGGGGGATCTTTTGGGCGAAATGACATCTGTCCAGGGGGTTGGATTTGGCTTAGATGGCCAACTCCTTCCCTTGAATCCGCTCTGGGTAACAGTGGATGGGTTTGCCACCTATCGCGCGGTAAAAGGAGAAGTAGATGGGAATGTAAACACTTCCCTTTTAGCGCGCGGTGGAGGTTCTGATGAACAGTGCCTTGAAATCAATCTTTTGGAAGCGGCTTGTTTTGCTCAGTGTGAGGGCAATCAAAAGGATGATGAGGGCGTTAAGGGGTTGGGCGAAGAAAGCCAACAGTTAAACACTGCGATTTCTTTCCCAGTTTCTGGGGAGATGGTTGCTGCGTATCGCCGTGCATGTGAAGGACAGTTGCCGTGTTATCTCTCTCATACAGTGATTGAGACACATGATATCATTCGCAATAATCTCTCTGAATCGGCACTTTATGGCGGTGATATTAGCGGTGAAGGAGTGCGTTATTGTCCCAGTATCGAGGATAAAATCGTTAAGTTTGGTGACCGTGGTGGCCATCACGTGATCTTGGAACCCGAAGGGAAAGACTGCCCATGGTGTTATCCAAATGGGTTGTCAAATTCGCTTCCAGCGGCTGTCCAACTCCAAATGGTGCGTTCGGTACCAGGTCTTTCGCGTGCTGAATTCGCCGCTCCAGCTTACGCCATTGAGTATGACTGCATTGATCCGCGCGCTTTAGATGGTCGATTGGCACTCAAAAATCGTCCAGAGATTTACTTCGCCGGTCAGATTAATGGAACCACTGGCTATGAAGAAGCCGCCGCACAGGGGTTTTATGCAGGGGTGAATGCCGCCCTTTCGCTCCAAGGAAAAGCGCCTCTCCTCCTCTCAAGAGATGAGGCGTACATCGGTGTGATGGTGGATGATTTGATTACGAAGGGCACGGATGAACCCTATCGCATGTTCACTTCTCGCGCAGAAAGACGTCTTTTACTGCGTCCAGGAGACGCCCATTTGCGGTTGCACCAACACGCAACTCACCTCGGAATTGTATCGAAATCGCTCTTGGATTTGAGTGCTGCAGAGCTCGAGTGGTTGCAACAAACCGAGGCCCAATGGCGCAATGAGTGGTTGGATGGTAACGGTCTGAATCGTTGGAAACTCCTTGCGCGTGAGGGTGAAACCTTTGATTCGGCCGCAAATTTCCGTTCGGATGTCCCCGAACGCTATGCCCAGATTCCAGCAGACTGGAAGGAAGAGTTTACGTTGCGTGCAAAGTATGAGGGTTATATTGCACATGAAGCCTTGCAGGCTGAACGTCTTAGACGGGATGAGGCGTTGCTCATTCCACCTGACTTTGATTACGCCGAGGTGAAGGGATTGCGTTATGAAGCCTGTGAAAAACTCTTGCGCCAACGCCCAGATTCGCTTCGGCGCGCTGCAAGCATTCCTGGTGTGAACCCTGCAGACTTGGCTCTCATAGCCCTTTCCTTGCGTAAGTTGAAATACGCTCCGACGTCGTCAAAGTAAACCTTTCATTCTCTTACGCACGCTGAGTACCATCACTTCTGGGGGCCGCTGACGCGGGGCGGACGTTGTCCGCGCGGTACACGCTACGCGTGCCTACAATTAACCGGGGGTTCCGCTACGCTCACCCCCGGCTGTAAAGTATTGCCCTTTCAGAGCTAAAAACATCATTTGGTTTACTGCGTTTGCTTTACTCGCGCACCTTCGGCTGTAATCCTTCGCCCTATTTTCTGCGCTTTGCGAGCGAGGGTACCCTTACAGGGCGAAAAGGGATAAAAGCGTTAATGCGGCGAGCCGCAGCGCACATAGATGTGCACAATCCGAACCGTGCTTTCTGCAGGACAGAGAATACACATATGAATGCTCACTTCATAAGAGACGGTTGGGCGTTCGAGGGATCATATAGGTCATAACGCTACGATGCCAACGCCTTCGTAGTTTTCGGTAAAGCATACGCAGTCCTGTGCCTACAGTTAGCAGTTTCTGGGGTGATTATCGTCCTTTCAGGGCTGAAAATATCCCCTGGTTTACTGCGCTCGCTTCACTCGCTCACCTTCAGCTGTAATCCTTCACCCTATTTCCTGCGCTTTGCGAGCGAGGGCACTTCCAGGGCGAAAAGGGAAAGAAGCGTTAATGCGGCGAGCCGCAGCACACATAGATGTGCGCAACCCGAACCACAGCCTTCGTAAGTAGTCGCTATGTGTGAGCGGATGGATCTTTTGATGGCGCGCAAAGAAACTAATCTGATGGGAACTTCCCAAAAGCTTTAAGATGAGACGCTTGTGGATACTCATAGAGTTGGAATTTAATCCTCATTTACTTCTTTCAAATAAGATAATTAATACCTTGAATTTGATATTAACATCTTCTAAATCTATCACACCATGCCTAACACATTTTACGAAGATGTGAACCTTGCCCATACAAACCGTGCAACATTCTTCCATAATGAATAAACAATAAGGCTAAAATGATGTATGCACTCTCCCGTTGATTTCAGTGAAAAGATGTGTAGAAAAACAATGCCATTCTCATTCATACAAACACACATCATCCTAACGTAGAGCTTAACGCTCCAGGATAAACCATCATTACAGCGAACAACCATTTCATCAAAGTACGTCACCATGAACACCGATTAGTTTTAAGTCTTCTATTCTCTTCTGCCACAACCATAATAACTCATCTTGAAGCATGTCTCTATCTTCGTTAACACAAACACACATCATCCTAACGCAGAGTTTAATGCACCAGGATAAACCTTCATCACAGCGCACCATCACTTCACCAACGCACTTCACCATAAACACCGATTAGCTTCAAGCCTTCCATTCTCTTCTGCCATTGCCCTAATAACTCATCTTGAAGCATGTCTCTATCTTCGTTAACACAAACACACATCATCATCAAGCGGAGTTTAACGCATCAGGATAAACCTTCACTACAGCGAACTACCATTTAATCAAAGCACGTCATCATTAACACCGATGATCTTCAAGTCTTCCATTCTCTTCTACCATTCCCCTAATAACTCATCTCGAAGCATGTCTCTATTCTCGTTCACGTAAACACGAATCATCCTAACGCAGAGTTTAATGCATCAGGATAACCCTTCACTACAACGTACCATCATTCCACCAAAGCACGTCACCGCGAACATCTCCATCATTACATGACACCTTTCGTGTAAGGATATTGATTAATCCCTCTTCGTGGATGCTGCATTCATCAAACAACGTGCTATGTATCCTGGTAAACGAACGTATTGATGTTTGTCTTTGAATGCAACAGTCATCACATGATTTAAAGAGGAAGGAACAGCTTTAAGTTGTGGTTGTAATGCAATAAGATTGTGGTAGTCACTTCTCCCTACTATTGCTATCGTATTGGCCTCTGCACAGATAGTGCATCATCTCCTAATGACACCATCCTTTATGTTACCTCTATGAAAGGATGGCTATGATTCTCATGTCACCATGCCCTAATGTTTGCTTTCTATTCTTCCACTACATTTTATCGGTGATAGGTGTCATTCTTTTCTACTTTCAGAATGAATACATACGAATGGATTTCTCTCCTTGCACTGTGGATATTGAGATCATGGTGCGCAACCCCAATCAAGGATAATTACAATGAAAGGTTGATGGAAGCCGGAATGGTGTTGGTATCAGATGAATTGAATAGACTCCAGCCCTGCTCAAATGCGGACCTCCTTTGGATGGAAGGTGGAAACAGCGTCCATGTGATTGGGGTGTTGGTGGCACTCCTCTTCGGATGGACCTTGAGCTTAACGCTATGGATTGTTTATCTCCTCTTTTAATTTGCATTTGCTCAACCAAGACCATCCCTCTTTAAAATCGATGACGACGAACCTTAATTGCGTGAATATAAATTCCCTATTGCATTTGAACACCTATGCCACTGGTACTATGTTCGATTCTATTTCCTTTCAGATTCGCTATGACGAAATCAATGCGCCGAGGAACAGCTCTCCATATTGTATCCTCTATTCTCACAAGGTTACACCACAAAGACAAACACGCCAATGATTTTACGCCCAAAATCGTAATCCTTGTGGGTGAAATCAGTAGCACACTCAAGCGAACCAAGTTGGCCTTGATAATTTGTTCTACTGGAGAAAAGAATAAAAGATGACACCCCCTGACGTGTTCCACACCTTTATCATTCTAAATGAGACGTGGAACTTTCTTCCAAAGTCAAAGTGTTTCTTTCAATTCTTCAAAAAGAAACCTTCCACAATTCACCATAACTTCACCTGGGACATTTTCATCTCTAAGAGAATATTTCCTTAAATGCGGGTTAATTTATTTTGAATTTTCGCAGAAAACAAAATTTGAAAATAGTGTTAGAAAAGTTCCACAAGGATTAAGGACCTTTTTATTTCTTTTTAAATCGTGTTCCACAACCGATTCGGTGTTTATCCGACATTATCCTTATTTCCGATTGAAAAGAGTGAGAAAGGAGAGGGGAAAGGCGGGCTATTTGGGTGAATGTGTATGCAGAAAAGATTTCGCAGTAATGTTTGTTGAGATACATCATGATGCGCTTCTGGTGTGTAGCTGCATGGAAGAGGTGCGATTTGGAGTAGTAATTCAGACTGCTTGGGATGAGATTTGGGTGTATACGCGTGGAAAAAGACCAGACTCATTCGCTATTATCATTGAACGAATGGTGAGATTTGGGTGTATACGCGTGGAAAAAGGGTGTGTTAATGCGTTGATGGGGGTGCGTGATTGGCGTGTTTTTGCTATACTTCATGTGATAATTATTTGGATTGGAGTGCCTTATGGCGGATTTTAAGTATCTTGTTTCTGTTATTACACCGGATAAAGTCGGTTTGACGAGTGATATTGCGCGCACGATTGTGGATTTGAAGGGCAATATTTCTGACATGCGTCAGACGATTGTGAGCGGCTTTTTCTCGTTGATTTTCGTTACGAATCATAGCGAAGATGTGCATGAAGTGCTGCGAGCATCGCTTGAAAAGGTGTTGCCTGCTGGTGCAGAACTCTCGATTATGGAAAATCCAGAGGCAGCACTCCATTCGGCATCGGTGGAAGGAACGCGCTATGTGGCGATCACCGCTGGTGTGGACCGCCCTGGCATGATGTTGGCCATTTCCTCCTTCATGGCGAAGCACAAGATCAACATTGAAGATTGGTCGACGGTGTTTGACGGAAATCGCGTGACGCACTTAGCGTATGTGACCTTTCATGCGCCCTGCACGGATTTGAAGACGATTCAGATTCAGTTCAAGCAAGCGATGGCAGAAGTGGGCTTTACGGCGCAGATTTGCCACGAAGATATCTTCCGTGCCACGGGTGAAATTGCCCCGATTAAGACGATTCTCTGAGGAACCAGTTATGTTGAATAATCAAGCTGTAATGGCAACGTTGCGCATGGTGAACGAAGAACACCTTGATGTGCGCACTTGTACGATGGGCATCAACTTGTGTTGTTGCGCGAATCCCGACCCGGACAAGATGGTTGAGGCGGTCTACAATCGTGTGATGACGGTGGCGAAGGACTTGGTTCAGACCTGTAATGATGCTGCGACCCTCTTCGGTGTGAACGTGGTCAACAAGCGCATTTCGATTTCTCCGGCCTCGATGTTGCTCGAAGGTCACACGGTTGAGACTGCTGTGAAGCTCTGCAAAGCGCTTGACCGTGCTGCAGGCGAACTCGGTGTGGACCTCTTGGGCGGCTTCTCTGCGATTGTACACAAGGGCATTACCCCGGGCGAACGCACCCTGATTGAATCCTTGCCGCAGGCTTTGGCAGAAACCACACACGTGTGTTCCTCCATCAATGTGGGTACCACCCGCGCGGGTATCAACGTCGATGCGGTCAATTTGGTGGCCGAAACGATGCTCAAGATTTCCAAGGCGACCGAATTCATCAACGGTTTTGGTTGCGCCAAGATTGTGGTCTTTGCCAACATTACGGAAGACAATCCCTTCATGGCAGGCACCTTGTTGGGCCCTGGTGAACCCGATGTGGTGATCAACGCAGGTGTTTCGGGTCCTGGTGTGGTGAAGTGTGCGATTGAAAAGCTCGTCGCAGCGGATCCGAATGTGACCTTGGACGAAATCGCTGAAGAGATTAAGCACACCACCTACCGCGTGACGCGCACCGGCGAACTCATCGGTCGCCATGTGGCAAAGAAGCTCGGTGTGCCCTTCGGTGTGCTCGACCTCTCCCTCGCACCTACCCCGAAGGTGGGCGACTCTGTGGGCGAAATCTACCAAGCTATGGGCATCAAGAAGATTGGTTGCCCCGGCACCATTGCTGCAGTGATGATGCTCAATGACGCCGTGAAGAAGGGCGGTGCCTTTGCCTCCTCGGCAGTGGGTGGCCTCTCGGGTGCATTTATTCCTCCGATGGAAGACCACACCCTCGAACTCGCCCTCACGAATGGCACGCTCTGCCTCGAAAAGCTCGAAGGCATGACCTCGGTATGCTCGGTGGGTCTCGACATGATTATGTTGCCTGGCGACATCAAGGCGAGCACGCTTGCGGGCATTATCCTCGACGAATGCGCCATTGGCGTCTCTGCACGTAAGACAACGGGTGTCCGCGTGATTCCTGTGCCGGGTGCAAAGGTGGGCGACTACTTTGACTTCGGTGGCCTCTTTGGTGGCGGTACGGTGGTGGCACCGCGTTGCCCTGATGGCCAAGAAGAATTCGTGGCGCACGGCGGTCACATCCCCGCACCGATTCACTCGCTCTTGAACTAAGCGATTACCGCAGTTCATTGTTAAACGCACCGCTTCTGCAAAGAGGCGGGGTTTTCTTTTTGGGGCGTACATTCTGCTTTGCTGTGCGTGCACGTTTTACCTCACATGTACACCACCTTCTGCCGATGACATTTCTTCGCTTTACGCTGTAGTAGCCAATTGATTGGGGTGCACTCCATCTTGCTTCAGGCTAATCTTGTTTCAGGTGTGTGCTATGGTAAGTGGAGATGGATGAAAGAGAGTGGATGCTTTCCGTGCAACGCTGCATGCGTTTGAGTATCTCTTGTGGAACACTCCCTTTTGTTAGAAAATGGTTAGATTGCACGAGGTTCTTGTTTTACGTTTAAAAGATATGTTATTGTGGTGGCGAATTGAGGGAGTAGCCAACGCGTACCTGCGCGGAATAAGCCAACAATCTCGGTGTAACAACCTGGTTTATTGATTGCGGTGAGACTCGATGTGCGGTGCGTCAACCGTACACGAGCGGCTTTTTTCTCTTTGAAGATGATAACGCTCGTGTGGGAAACGCGGGCGTTTTTCGTTTTTAAAAAGGAAGCAAACCATGACTAACCAGGCCTACTGTGAAACACCGAAGCAAGTCTTAGCGGCGCTTCAGGTTGATTCCGCCACTGGACTCACCCCTCACCAAGTGGTTCAATCGCGCGAAATCTATGGCGCGAATGTCTTAGCACAAGGGAAAAAGACCACCTTCCTGCAACGTCTTTTCACGGCTTTGTGCGAACCCATGACCCTTCTTTTACTTTTAGCCGCAGCAATCTTGCTGGCGGTAAATATGGTGCATCTCTTTACGGGAGGCGAAACTGATTTCATTGAATGCGCAGGCGTCGGCATTGCGATTCTGTTATCGGTTGGTATTTCCGTTACGATGGAAGGGCGTAGTGCGAAGGCCTTTGAAGCCCTGCAAGCGATTGGCGCAGATGTTCGGCCACAAGTCTTACGCGAAGGCCAACGCATCCGTATTCCTCAATCCGAATTAGTCGTCGGTGATATCGTCTTTATTTCCACGGGCGACAAACTTACTGCAGATGGACGTCTGCTTGAAGCGCACGGTTTAATTGCCGATGAATCAGCCCTAACAGGCGAATCTGCCCCCGTAGAAAAATCAGCCGACGCCCCTGTTGCTCCCGACGCCCCGATTGCCGAACGCCCCACCCTGCTTTACGCAGGCAGCTTTGTCACCGCAGGGTCTGGGCGTATGGTTGTGACCTCCGTGGGCATGCAGACCGAATTTGGCCGCATTGCCGGTGCCCTTTCGGGCGAAGACCAAGGCGAGACCCCCTTACAACAACGCCTTAGTGCGCTTGGTAAATGGGTCACCTTGATAGGAACCCTTGCTGCGAGCATCGTTTTTATCGCCCGCTTGTGGCAAGCCTTCTCAGCTGATGCCCTCACTTGGATGGCGGTGGGCGAATCCTTTATCTCCGCAATTGTCTTAGTTGTTGCCTGCGTGCCAGAAGGACTTCCCACCATTGTGGCGATGAGTCTCGCGGTGAATGTGTTGCGCATGGCCAAACAGAATGCCCTTGTCAAACGCATGGTTGCCTCAGAGACCATTGGGTGCGTCACCTTTATCTGTTCTGATAAGACCGGCACCCTTACCGAAAATCGCATGACCTTAGCGGCATTTGTGAATGCTACAGGCGAAACGGATGCCCTAAGCGAGACGATGATCCAGAATGTTTGCGTGAATGCTACAGCGGATCTTACCGCCGATGGAAAAGGTTTCACGGGCAATCCTACCGAAGGTGCGCTCCTTGTGGGCCTGGCGCAACGAGGCATTTCGCCCTCACAGATTCGGAAAGCACTCCCCATTCTCGCTGTGGAACCCTTCTCCTCCGAGACCAAACGCATGCTCACGCGCATCGGTGGCGCCACACCACGCACCTTCATGAAAGGAAGCCCAGAAGCCGTGCTTGCCGCCTGCGCTTTGACACCAGATGCACTTGCCGCTGCACAAGCCGCAATGGCCACTTGGCAAGCTCGCGCCTGCCGCGTGTTGGCCTTTGCACATGCTTCGACAGAAGGCGCATGGCAGTATGATGGTTTTGCCGCAATCACTGACCCTGTTCGTGCAGAAGTACCCGAGGCGATGGCGGCTTGTCGCACCGCAGGGATTGATGTGATGATGCTCACGGGTGATAATCTGCTGACCGCGCGTGCGATTGCCGAACGCTTAGGGATGTTACCCGAAGGCAAACGCGCCGTCACGGCCGCCGAATTAGAAACGTTGGATGACGCCGCCTTCACAGAAGCCCTTGCCACGGTGCGTGTGATTGCGCGTTCGACTCCCTCCATCAAACTGCGCGTTGTGCGGACCCTAAAGGCGCAAGGCGAGACCGTGGCCGTTACAGGCGATGGCATCAACGATGCTCCTGCCATTAAAGCGGCAGATGTCGGCGTGGCAATGGGCATCACCGGCACCGAAGTGACGAAAGAAGCGTGCGATATTCTACTATTGGATGACGCCTTCTCCACGATTGTCCGCGCGATTCGGTGGGGCCGAGGCATTGCAGATGGCTTTAAACGCTTTATCCTCTTCCAACTCACGGTGAATGTTTCTTCGGTGATTGTGGTGTTGATTGCTGCCCTTGCAGGACTCCCTTCGCCCTTTACCGCGCTCTGGTTCCTCTGGGTGAATCTCATTATGGATGGACCGCCCGCCCTCACCTTAGGCCTTGAAAAGTTGGATAAAAACCTCCTTAAGCGCCCTCCGATTCGTCGCGATGCGCCGTTGGTTACGCCACAAATGGCGATGCGCATGACCGTGACCGGCATTTTCATCGCAGCATTGACCCTCGCCCAATTGCGCTTTGACTTCTTAGCAGCTGGCGAAAGGGCGGCACCTACTGCGCTCTTCACCCTCTTTGTCCTCTGCCAATTAGCCAATGCGCTCAACGCACGGAAACCAGAAGGTGGCAATCCGCTTCATGGGCTTACGGGAAATCCCGCGCTTATCGGGGCCTTACTGCTCACCCTCTTCTTGCAATGGCTTATTGTCACCTACGCAGGCTGTATCTTCAATACGGTGCCATTGGCGCCGATGGTCTGGGCAAAGTGCGGTTTGATTGCGGCTTGCATTCCATTGATTGGGGCGATTTTGCCTCGTGCACCAAGGCGTAGGCACCGTAAAAATCGCAAGTGAATCGCTTTTACGTGCTTATCTTGCTGATGGGTGGGGGCATTCATGCTCCCACCTTTCTTGAATTTTGTTATACTGGATGCCGTAAAGACGTCTTTGAAATGTGAGTTTCGTTTGAGGTACATGAATGAATAAGTTAACGACGGTGATTAATCGTGACTATGCAGTGCGCTTTTTAGGGGTGGCCCTTCTCTTTATTGGGTTGGCGGGTTGGTTTCTCTATGATGGTTTTGTGGGCTATCCGAGCGAGAACGAAAAGGTTGCACCGCTCACCGCCACCTTGGCTCAGCGCCCTCTCACGCCGACAGACTGGATGAATACGGCCAAAACAGGCACTGCGCCATTGGTCGAAGCCTTCCAAGCTGCGGGCTTAACGGCGCCTTCCAAGTATAGCGACACCTTTAATTCGTGGATTCGTGCCGGCGATGCCCGTGCGAATGATGTCGAGATGGCGCGCGCAGTTTTGACCCAACCTGTCCACAGCGCAGAGGATATCCGCGCGCAATTTGTGAGTGCGGGGAT
>JAGCML010000118.1 GCA_017646485.1 Kiritimatiellia bacterium | reverse complement strand
TCTGGCAACACCCCGATGCGGCGGCACGTTGGCATGATGTGCCCGTGTGGTCTGCCGAACACCTTGCCGTCCTGCGCCCCCAATTGCGTTACCTCGCCGACATGGGCCAGAAGACGATTACCTGCACCCTCGTGGATGAAGCCTGGCAGGAACAAACCTACGACCGCTTCCGTTCGATGGTGACTGTCTCTAAAACCCCCGAAGGTCAGTGGCAGTACGACTACACCGCCTTTGACACCTGGGCTGAATTTGCCTTGGCGCAAATGGGCAAGGCTCCCGTTTCGCTCAACTGTTACACCATGATCCCCTGGTCGCTCACCTTCCCCTACACCGACCTTGCGACGGGCATGGTGGTCAAACCCAAATTGGTTCCTGGCACACCGGAATATGAGGCCTACTGGGGACCCTTCTTGACCGCATTTGTCGACCACTTGAAGGAAAAGGGTTGGCTCGAGATCACGCGCATTGCGATGGATGAACGTCCAGACCACTTGCTCAAGCCCGCCTTAGAAATCGTACGCAAGTACGCCCCCATGCTCAAGATTGTGGCAGCCTGCGACCACCCAAGCGCCATTAATCGCGACTTCCAAGACGTCTCCTATGCCTACGGACACTGCGAAAAGCTCGTGGCAGAAGTGCCAGAACGTCGCGCACAAGGTAAAACAACCACCTTTTACACCTGCTTGTATCCCGCACGTCCCAATACCTTAATGCATTCTACACTCGCAGAATCGGAGTGGTTGATTCCCATGGCGGCACACTATGGATTGGATGGAATGTTGCGTTGGGCCTTCCATTCATGGGAGGAAAACCCCTTCGTTTCGATGGACCATGTGCGTTTCCCCTCTGGCGACACTGCAATGATGTATCCGGGCAATCGTCCTTCGTTGCGTCTCGTGGCCATCCGCAATGGCATTGAAACCTACGAAAAGATTCGCATTTTGCGCGCAGAGGCAGCACGTCAAGGCAAGCCCGAAGCGCTCGCACCCCTCACCGAAGCCCTCCAACGCTTCACCGTGGCGCGTGGCGCAGAAGCTAACATTCATGAGGATGACCTCATCGCCTTGGATCACGCCCTTTATCAAACCACCGAAACCCTTTTTCCGGCCCAAACCCAAAAATAATCTATTCCCCGGAGGACCATCGCTATGTTAAAGAAAAATGACACCCCAAAAGCAGTCTATATCCCTCACGCACGCCTCTTAGACCCCTCGTGCGATCGTGATGAAATGGGCGCACTCTTCATCACAGCTGACGGCAAAATCGCGCCTGTCCCCAATCCGCTTCCCCCAGCTTCCAAGCTCACAGTGATTGATCGTCCTGGACTCACCGTGGTGCCAGGGCTCTGCGATGTACATGTTCACTTCCGTGAGCCTGGCCTCACCGAAGCTGAAGACCTTGTCTCTGGCAGTGCAGCGGCGGCAAATGGCGGTTTCACCCGTGTTGTCACCATGCCCAATACCAGCCCTGCGACCGACACGCCTGAACTCGTGCGCTATATGCGCTCGGCACAAACCGCTGTAAGCATCTACCCGTCAGCATGTTGCACCACCAGTCGTGCAGGGGGCGCATGTGCGGCATTGGAATCCCTCGCAGAGGCTGGAGCCGTCTGCTTCACCGATGACGGTGCGATGGTTTCCAATCCTGAGGTGATGAAGGTGGTCATGCTCCGTGCGAAGAAGCTCAACAAAGTCGTCATGGATCATGCCGTTCGCCCCGACATCCAAAAGGGCGGCGTCATTCGCGATTGCCCTGTTGCCCACGCATTTGACCTCCCCATCTTCCCTGCTGAGGCTGAAATTGAAGCCGTGCGTGATGATATTGCGCGATGCCGTGAAACGGGTTGCGCACTCCACATTCAGCACCTCTCCTGCGCGGGGAGCGTGGAACTCATCCGTGAAGCGCAGAAGGAAGGTCTTCCCGTCACAGCAGAAGTCACGCCGCACCACCTCGCCCTTGCCGCAGAAGATATCCCCGGCAATGATGGTAACTGGCGCATGAATCCGCCGCTCGGCACCCGTGAAGACGTCAAAGCCCTGCGTGAAGGTCTCTTGGATGGCACGCTCTCCCTCTTTGCAACCGACCACGCACCGCACACGCGTCTCTCTAAATCCAAGGGCTTCCGTGCGGCACCCTTCGGCATTATCGGCCTCGAAACGGCCGTCGGTATCTCGTGGGATGTCATGGTTCGCCAATGCGGTATGGCGCCCCTCACATGGGCCAAATACTGGATTACCAACCCCAATAAACTCATTGGGTTGCCACCGCCTACCCTCGCCGAAGGAGCTCGTGCAGAACTCGCCATCCTTGCACTGGATGACGAATGGACGGTTGATCCAGAAGCCTTTGCAAGTAAGTCTGCCGACACGCCATGGGCTGGTGCCACCATTCGCGGTAAAGCCATCGCCACCTATCGTAAAGGCCACCTCCGCCAACCCCATTAAGCGCAGACAAGGCACACGAATCACATCAAAACGATGCCCAAATAGACAGCTTCGGCCACCGCTGAAGCTGTTCTTTTTTATTCCCACCCCTAAAGCCCCCTCCCACTCATTGTATCCTCAAATTAGAAGAATCCCCCACAAAGAATCCCCCACAAACATCAGCATCCGCGCATCATGCGTCCATTCATAATGTGATATACTCATCTACAGTCGTTATTGAGCGTACTTGAGATCGGATTATGCAAGAAGAGAATTGGTTAATAGCAAACGACTTCTGTTGCGAAGGATGGCGTTTTTTAAAACCGTTAGGGCGAGGCGGCATGGGCGAAGTCTATGCCGTTGAAGAGCTCTCCACCGGCTTGCTCTTCGCCATGAAACTGAATCGTGCGCATACCGACACCTATTGGCGACAACAGTTTTGGCAATCCGCCCAACGACTCATCAATCTTGCTCATCCGAATATCTGCAAGCTTTTAAGATTGGGCACCCTTGTCATTAATTGTATTCCATATGACTTCATCTTAATGTCTCTCGTTGCCACAACAGATCCCCCGCAAAATGACACCCCCTCGCACGCTTCGCAACAGATCAAATCGCTCCATACACGTTCGTTAGCCGATTACTGCGACCTCCACTGCACCCTCTCCGATCGTCATTTGGAACAGTGTTATCGTGAAGGCATGGCTGCACTCACCTATCTGCATCAAAATGCACTTCTCCACGGCGATATCAAACCCGCCAATTGCTTACTCGCTGCAGATGGTCATCTCGTATTCGTCGACTTTGGGTTAAGTGCACTCGCCTCGCAAACCCCTCAAGGTCTTCTCGCTGGCACACCGCAATATCTTGCGCCCGAAGTCATTCGTGGCGAACCCCAAACGCCCGCCTCCGACCTCTATGCCTTTGGTGTCACCCTCTTCCAAGTAAAGACAGGCTTCCCCTATGCCAATACGCCGGCATGCCGACTGCTTCTTGAAGAGCTTTCTCCGCTTTGGGCAACACGCCTACAAGCCCTTTTACATCCCGACCCCGCCCAACGGCATTGGGTACAACACGCCACCCCACGCATCTCCCGTCGTCAATGGTTGGCTGGTCTCGCAGCACTCCTCGTGGGAGGCATCGGCGGCACCTGTTATTGGTTCCTTCATGATATGCCCTATGCCACGGGTGCAATAGACCTTCACGAAGCGAAAACAATCCGCTGGGAACCGCCGTTCACTGACGAGCTTCCCGCCTTACACCTTAGCCATGGCGCAACAGTTCATCTCCCCTTGCGAGGCGCCAATTGGAGGTTGGGAGAAACGCTCCTACAATCACCCAGCACTTTAATCGTGGAAGGCGATGGCGAACTCCAAATCAAACCTCGCCCCAAGCTCCAACTCGGCGGCACCATACAGGTAAAAGCCCCCGCCTCCCTCAGTATCTCATGCGGCGGCGAAGGCCCACGTCCACAAATTCGCCTCGAAAAAGGCACCCATTGCACCTTTACGCAACAAACAAACCGAAAAGCGGACCAACAATTCCGACAGTTTGACGCCTCCAAAGGTGGCTTCATCAAAGCGCACGGTCACCGGTTTTACATTAATCTGGGTTGCGAAAATCCCATTTTATTAGGGAATGATGCCGTCTTTGACGCCGATATCGTCCTCACACAATCCCACTTCCGAGCCACCGAAGGGATGGGCACCTTACGTGGCAAACTCTATCCCTGGCACGCCACCCAATTCTCTGCCGCCGAAGGTGCCACGCTCCGTATTGAATCAAGTTTGTGGATGTACGACTATTGGCGCGGTGATGCAATTGAACTCCCCCCAACCTCAAAAGGGACCGTTGTCTTTGCAGGTCACCCCTTCATACCGCTTTGCGCCGTCTTTATTGAAGGTGGATGCCTTTGCCTTGAGCAAAATGTCACCCAAAGTGTGGAGGGGAATTGGAGCCAACGCAAAACAACACACCCCTGGCACCTCCGAAAGGACGCCACTCTTTGCGGAAATGCCACCCTCGCCTTTGAAGGAGATGGCACCCTTTATGTAGACAAGGGAGGCATCCTTGAAGGGGGAATCCATGGCAAAGGCACCCTCCGCATCAATAAAGCCACCCTCAAAGAAGGCGCCATCCTTCGTCTCCCTCAAGCGGCCAGCCTCCACATCGGCGACCTCACCACCGAGGGCCCCATCCTCCTTGACCTTGCCACAACACAAGGCGAACGGAATCTCATCACTTGGGACACCGCACAATCGACCCCGCCTGTCATCCAGATCCTTAACCTTCCCCAAGGTGCTGCGCTAATCCACCTTCCCAATGGATTAGCCCTCTCCTTTACGAAAGCCGCACCTTAACATGGATACGCCAAACACCCCCAAGACCCTCCTTTCCATCCTCTCAAAGGATACCACCAACCAAGTCCTTTGGACACAGTTGGTCCACCTCTACGAACCCCTCATTCGCTTTTGGCTCACCCTCAAAGGCATCCCCCAAGACGACCTTGACGACTGCACCCAACACGTCCTCCTACGCCTTGTGCGCGTCCTCAAAAATACAGGTTACGATGCCAATCGTGCTCGATTTCGCACCCTTCTGGGGAACATCGTATTCTCCGTGGCCACCGACACCTTCCGCAAAACCCAACGCGATAAAAACAACCTCCCCACAATCCCACTCGACGATCTTCCCGACCCCTACGAGAATGTGCCCGAAAAGATCGACGCACAATTTCAATACGTCGCCCTCCAAACCGTCTTTGAAAGCATCCGTGCAGGGCGCATTGAACTTTCCCCACTCCATCGTGAAGTCTTTGACGCCTGCATTGAAGGTGTAGAATCCCCCTCAGACTTTGCCAAACGCAATGGCCTCCGCCCCAACACCGTCATTCAAATCAAAAAACGACTCACTGACAAAATCCGCAAACTCGCCAACGCGTATTAAAGCTGTGCGATAAGTCAATACTCTCTCAAAAAAAATAATCCTTTGTCACACTCCTTCTTTTTTGTCGTAAGAAAGAATAGCGACATTCTTGTTTCCTTTCTTATGAACGGAGCAAAAATGATTGCACCTTGCAGGAAAAAGAGGTATGATATTGACACATAATTTGGTTGGATTAAGTGCGGCTTGCGCCAAACGTTCCTACTAAATGCCCAATAAAGATGCGTTAATGCATACTTTTCATTCTTCGGAAACGACCAATTTTTGAGCAGGATGAAAGGTATTGTAGAGGCGCGCTAAGGCATTTCCTTGGCGTGTTTTCTGCCTACCTGTTTCCTGCAAGGCTTTGGTCGGCCTCCGAAGAGAACAGTTACGGTGGGAAACACGCTTTTCTTGTATCTAGGCTCCAAGCCCGCTACACCAAAAGCCCAACACAAGGATTAAACGGAACCTTCACGGTAATAGTTCATTACTCGACTACGTGGAAGAGGTGCCAGCGTTACAAAGAATCAAAGACTGATTATGTTGAAACCTGCATCTTACCCACAAAAGCATGACTATTCCAGACTTCCATAAAAGTCCTTACGTTACCTACCCGTTACTGTTGCTCTGAGTCAACACGCTTAGAGACCGCCTTACCCAACAACCCCGTAACCCACAATTCAAAAGGTGACACGATGCAGTTTAATGATGACGATACAGACTTAAAGCTTTTGTTAAGTCGAGCAACAGATGAAGAATTGGACCCTCTATTGGACGCGATCCTTGGAGAAGACCGTAACGGGCGCATCTCATCTGAACTAGACATTGATCCAATCTACAAGCAATACCCTAAAAATCCCACCAAGTATTGGGAAAAGATTGGTATCGAGATCCAAACGTATGGTGGCAATTCGTTTATGAATTTCTTCCGTGACACGGGTGTGACTTATCGCGAAATCGTAAAAGATGTCGCCAATCGTCTAAAGGTCAACTATCATCGCGATGCTCCAACACCAGTCATCGAAGAACATATCTTTGAGAAAATCTTGACAGAAGCTTGGAGTAAGATGTCTGACGAAGAAAAAGAGACCTTATTCGAAAAAGCCGCCAAAGAAGGTATTAAAATCCCCAAAGGTGCAATCAGTGTCGCCGCAATACGCACACTTCTCAAAATGGGCGGCTTTAAGAGCTATCAATTGATGTTGATTGTTGTCAATGCGCTGTGGAAAGCGCTCTTCCATCATGGGTTAAAGATTACTACAAACGCTACGCTTACAAAAATCCTTAGCGGCTTCTTGGGTCCTATTGGATGGGTCATCACGGGCATTTGGACGCTTTTAGACTTAGCAGGACCTGCCTATCGTGTCACGATTCCCGCAGTGTTTTATATTGCGAGTTTACGTCGTATGCAAGCTGATCGTTTAGGCATTGGAGAATAACTTCCACATGCTAAACAGCTAACACGAAGGGGCACATTAAATGCGCCCCTTCGTGTTGTTTTTACAGTAAAACGAACTTCCCCAAACGACAACACCTCACGCCTCGTGAGTGACCTCTTTGATGATTTCATCTACGCGTGAGCGGGAGACGCCTTGGGAGTCTGCCAAACGCAATGGCCTCCGCCCCAACACCGTCATTCAAATCAAAAAACGACTCACTGATAAAATCCGCAAACTCGCCAATGCGTATTAAGTAATAATTGAAGCGTAAGTATTGCATTCCTTACGCTTCAATTAACTTCTAAGGAAAGAATCTCTATTTGAGGCAATCATAAACAATGGCTGTTATGCCATCTTTTTCAATAACTTCAGGGTTACGCCCTGTCTCTTTTAATTCCGCTATAATTTCATTAATTCGTTCAGTTTGATTGGACGGCATTCGAATGCCAAGCTTTTCTTTTGCATTGGCTGAGACCTCCTTAGGGTCATTCCAACGCCCCCCTTTTTGTTTCATATGTTCATCATGCTCTTTAATAATCATTCGAGCTTCCCCTCTCGCTTTTGTAATTTCTCCATTTTTAACCGCTTCAGCTTGTTGTACACGATAGTCTTTAAGGGGATCATTTTTATAGGTTGAAAGCCATGAGTTATTGTTACATTCTGAAGGCCGTTTATCCTCCCAATAAATCTTTTCCCCTGATGGTGTAACTGTCACACCATCAGGGGTCGGCTTCCGCCCTTTTACCCGTTCTGTTCCTTTTGTGAACTCAGACTCTGCATATTCTTTCCCTAAACCAAGCCCCTTGTTTGTATCAAACGAAACATCCTCTGGTCCATTCCTATGAATCTTTGAACGTACCATTTGAGCTGTTCTTGATAAACGAATAGCTTTATTCACACACTCTAAGTTCCTTGAGTTAAACATTGAACCAACATCCACTCCACCTTTTACGACCTCGCTAAAACCGCTTTTGACGATCTCTTTCGTAATTTCAGTTGCAGCTTTTTTTACGATTTCCTTTACGGCCATCTTCGTAACGGCTGTTACCGCCAATGTTGTTGATACAGGCTCCATATTATTTACTCCTTTCAAATCCAAATTCTTTCCATGCACAAGATAACCAAGCATCTCTCTCCTCTGTCTCTCCGCACAAGCTTTGTTTCAGCATAAATGCAGAACGATAGAAGCAAACTAATTCGCTATTCTGATTTGCAAGATTATTAAGATACGCCATCAAATCACTTTTCTCTCCATCATCCAACCGAGAGCATCCTTCAATTTCATTATATCCATCTTCTTCTGTACGTCTATACGCCTCCAAACAATTAAAAGCCTTTTGATAATTCGGCGAAGGTGGACGAGATTTAAAAATATCTGCACGTTGAACATCTTTCTTTCGCGAATAACGTTCTTCCGCTTCACGCTCATCAAATGGCGCAATCTTCACTGGACGTACAAAGTGCTGATTTTTGATAATAAATTCACCACGCTCTAAAAGTTGCAAGTTCGGCCATTCTTCCTTTGGTAAACCGATCGCTTTACCAATCGTCTCCACCTCTGTGCCATCTTCCTGTCGAAAAACAAACTTTGTATTTGTATTCGTAATCACAGAAGGTGCAATATTAGCGGCAGATTGGTCAATGATTAACATACCCATTCCAAGCCCACGCCCTTCTGCGAGCAAACGAGTTACTTGGTTAACCAAATGTCCCCCCTTGCCACTCTCCGTATCACTTTTCTTCGCTCCAAATTTCTTGGATAGCACATTGTGTGCCTCCTCAATTGCAACAAGGAATTTTCCATCTTTGTCTTCATCATTAGAGCTACAATATGCACGCAGGCGTTGTAACAAGATTGAAATCACAAAGGCGGGCATATTAATTTCACTCTGTGGCATCTCTTCCATTTCGATGATCACCGTCTTTCCGACAGGGAACAACTCATCAATTGTCTTCTCACCATCAAAGGCAAAAATATCCTGGTAGACAGAATCTAAAAAGATTGCAGCGCGATTCTTTAGTGCCCCCCGATAATTGCCACGCACCTCTGCCCCATACTCCGAGAGTTCCTCTGCAATATCGTGAACCACCAAATTAAAGAGAACCATGTTAGGATAAAAGGGAATTTCAAGATTTGTATCCTTATCCCGCGTACTTGTTTCAATATCCCAACCACATAATTGATAACTTCGTTCAATCGCCGCACGAATCTTAGGCCCAATAAGTGCCTCCATTGGCAACAAGTCGGCAATCGCATCTGCTAAAATAGAAATATGCTGCTTTAACGAAGTCCCCTCCTCAAAAAAGAAGGGATTAATGCGTAATGGATTATGCGTGGAATCTCCAAGTGTATAAACCAATAAATCCGAAGGACTAATCTCCGAAGACGCACAAAGTTCGTTCCAGTAAGTCTTCTTTGCTGTCTCAATAATAACTCGTCGAGCCTTTGTATTGGCAATTATTTCCGCCGCACGCGTTGTCTTTCCTGAGCCCGTTGTTCCCACAATAAACATATGGGAGAAAACATCCTCCTGCCTCATTTTTGCAGAAAGTTCATTTTCCTGCACTTGACTCGTAGTCTTTGATACAACTTTTATCTCAGAACGAACCGGTGGTAAAACACATGACATCTTGCCTACACAGAGGTCACCATCAGGACAATCTTCCTTCCCGTAAAAGATACTTTGTTTTAGTGGGAGCCCAACCAAATGATGTGTCGGAAGAGGCAAAAACAGAGAGCTCTTCGCACAATTTAAAATACAAGGAACAAACCCATGCTCTCGAAGCCCCAAAGCCAAAGACTTCGAATATTTCAACCAATCGTATTCTCCAACGTCATTTAAAGCATACACTTGCATCGGACGCAGGTTACTCTGACTTCCTGAGAGCGTGGCTTGCACCGCATTCGCCACACTCAAAGCAATGTACTGCTCCGTTGAATAGACCAGTGCATGACTATAATAGCCCCCAGTTCCAAGAGCCTGTGTTAAATGCTTCAACAAATCTTTTATCTGCGAATCTGAAAATGCTAAATCCGAAGCAAATTCCTTTATGGTTCTTGAAACTTGATGCGAGGTTCCCCTCGTATAACTCTCTCCCTCTGCAACGCTATGATTCGTTGATGACGATGTATTACGTTGACGTTTAGCGGATAAATTTTCTTCATAGACAGTCTTTCCACCTGTTCCAACAAAGTATCGCTTAATACTTCTACCCAACCGCTTTATCTTTTTCCATGTAGGAACCCCAAATGGATCCTCTTTAAACGCAACACCTTCCCCTCCCGCCGTAGAATCTGTTTGTGATGTCCCGTTTGTAACAGTAGTAGACCGAGAAGTAGATTCATTTTCACCATCGGTTATCTGTTGAACCTTTTCAATTAGCGGCTTAATCTCATTTTGAATTGTAAAAAGCGCTTCAAAGTCATTATTAATCATCTCTTGTGGAGCACGAGAAACAACAAACATTAAAGTAAAGTCATTTTCTGGAAGATTATGCATCTCCACAATATCGTTTAATCCTGCGAAGGGGCGCTCTTTCTCTCGACGCTGATCTACTGCCGAATCCGTTTTAGCATCCTTCAACGAAGGAAAACCTGCAACAAGACAACGCGCTGTTTGAGTTTTAAGCTAGTTCAAAAACTCATATT
>JAGCML010000117.1 GCA_017646485.1 Kiritimatiellia bacterium | reverse complement strand
TGGTGTGGTCACCATTGCGGAAGTTTTCGCAGGGCTTGCCGGTCTTCTTTTCCACGAGTTCCTTACCATGGACGGACTTGGTGTCCATTGCCACGAGGGTGGTGAAGCGGTCGCCACGGTGGATGTTCATGACCTGAGCAACAGGGCCGAGACCGTGGGTAGCATAGACGTCACCACGATTTTCCATGTTGTACTTCAAGCGCCAGCCGAGCTTATCAGGATCGTCGGCAGGATTGCTCCAGTAGTAGTCCCAGAAGGGGTCGAGATGGTGGATGTAAGCGCCCTTAGCGTAGAGCACTTCACCGAAGATGCCCTTCTGTGCCATGTTGAGTGCGTCCAATTCGAACCAGTCATAGCAGCAGTTTTCGAGGATCATGCAGTGCTTGCGGTTCTTTTCAGCGAGGTCGATGAGCGACCAGCACTGTTCGAGGTTCATGACGCTGGGCACTTCGAGGGCAACGTTCTTGCCGTTTTCCATAGCGCACTTGGCGACAGGATAGTGGTTCATCCAGTCAACTGCGACGTAGACCAAGTCAATGTCATCACGCTTGCAGAGTTCCTTGTAACCATCTGCACCAGAGTAGATATCAGCAGGAGCCAAACCTGCGGCACGCAAATCCTTCTGGCACTTTTCTGCACGTTCAGGGAGGTAGTCGCAGAGGGCGACGATTTCAACGCCAGGGATAAACGTGAAACGAGCGACAGCGCCAGGACCACGCATACCGAGGCCGACGAATGCAACGCGGACGGTCTTCATCTTAGGAAGGGTGAGACCGACAGCATGCTGCTGACCAGCAGGACGAGCAGGGGTTTCAACAACGAGCGTGCCCTTATCCCAATGAGTCTTTGCGCCAGACAAAGACTGAGCATTAAGAGTGGTCACTGCAATGCTGGCAAGGAATGCCAACCCGAGGAGCTTAACGCATTTCATTTGATGATATCCTTTCTTATGGATCGTACTAAAAATCGTAGATGAAACAATAGTATCACATTACAAAGAAAAACGATAGTCTTCTTTTGGTAGAAAATTCAATTGTGTACCAATAATTGCATAAATGAACGCTACTATTATTAATAGGTAGGGTGAAAGTCTGTTCATGATGGCAAAGATGAGCCGTTGTGAACAGTGCGGAGAACTCTTTATGTTGTAGAATGGATTAACGCTTTTTCCCAAAAATGAGAAGCGCAATACCTGCGACAAAGGTTGCACCAATGAGGGTCAATAGAATGGGATATAACCATTGAAATTGATCAGAAACCGAGAAGAGAATAAAGGTCAGAATCAATACGGATTCAAGTGCAGCAAAGGCGATAAGTGATTTTTTCATGGCAAATTAGAAAAGGGTGTCTTGGATGTATTCAATGTTGGTAGAGGACGAAGCGGGAGGCGGTGTCGGTTTAGGAGCAGACGCTTTGGGCGGAGGTGCTGGAGGTGTAGCCTCTGGGTTTGCGAGCATCTCCATAAAGGCGGCTTCAGTAATCATTGGCGTGCCAAGCGATTGCGCCTTTGTGTATTTGCTTCCGCCAGGATTTTCACCAATGAGGAGGTGGGTGGTCTTTTTGCTGACGGAGTTCTGGACGACACCATTGTGTTCGCGAATGAGTGCTTCAAAGTGCTCACGGGGTTGGGTGAGGGTCCCAGTAATCACAAATGCATAACCCGTGAGGAGGGTGCTATTTTGTTGCTGCTGTTCCGGCACAGGATTGATGCCCAACTGCTCCAAGCGCGTGAAGAGGTCTGCGGCATAGGTGGAGGAGACAAACTTAAAGAACGAACGCGCCATTTCGGGTTTAACCGTTAACAGATACCGGTCACGAATATTTCGCGAAGGGTCATCGCGTTGGATGACACCATACGGTGCGAGCGCTTCTGCATGGGCACGAATCTCGCCAGCTAAGAGGTCACGGTCATCAAGGCGGTCAAGTTTACGTTCGGTAGCATCATAGAACGCAATGATCTTTTTGATAAGCGTCGTGTCTTTCATCTCAGCGAAAGAGGTGAAGAGCTTTGCCATTGTGCGCGCGGCAGTTTCACCAATGCCAGGAATGCCGAGGGCAATAATCCAACGGTGAAGCGGCAGTGTCTTTGCTTTTTCAAGGGCTTGTGCGACATCTTCAGCCTTCTTGCCGAAGCGTCGTTCGGTGCCATCTTCAGAGATGAGTTTGAAGGTCGCTAAGGTTTCGGTGGAGAGATTGAAGAGGTCCAAGGGACGCGTGACGAGTCCAGATTGGACGAGCGCTTCTGCCATGCGGCCACCGATAGCAGAGATGTCTAATGCATTGCGTGAGACAAAGAGTTCAAGGTGACCAACGCGCTGGGCTGGGCAGTCTGGATTGATGCAACGAATCGCGACTTCACCGGCCAATTGTGTGACGGCTTCGCCACAAATGGGACAGGTTGTCGGGAAAGTGTAAGGAACAGCCTCGGCAGGACGTTTTTCAATGACCACGGCATCCACGGCAGGGATGACATCGCCATGCTTTGAGATGAGGACACGATCTCCGACTCGGAAATCTTTAGCTTCAATCATCTCCGCATTATGTAAGGTGGCACGTGAAATGACAGAACCGGCGAGGTGGACGGGTTCAAGTTCTGCAACCGGGGTGAGCACGCCTGTTCGCCCAACTTGAATGGTGATGTCATTTAGGCGCGTTTCAGCAACTTCGGGAGCGTATTTGTAGGCACGTGCGAAGCGAGGGGCGTGTGCGGTGCTACCGAGTTGTGAATAGAGGGCGCGCTGATTCACTTTAATGACTGCGCCATCGATTTCAAAGGGGAAGGTGTGTCGACGGGAACCGAGTTCATCAATGGCAGAAAGGACCTGGTTGATGTCCATGCAGAGACGATTCCACGGGGGCGTTTTGAACCCCCATTCTGCGAGTGCGCGAAGCATCGCCGTGTGCGTGTCAAAAGAGACACCTGAAAGGGCACCCACACCATAAAGGACTGCATCTAATGGACGCTTAGCCACCTCTTTTGGGTCCAACAATTTGATTGAGCCTGCGGCAGCATTGCGTGGATTTGCGAAGGGTTCTCTTCCTGCTTCTTCTTCACGGCGATTGAGTTCTGAAAATCCCTCACGCGTCATGTAGATTTCACCACGAACCTCAACTAAGGTCGCGGAAGTGGGGATGCGCAATGGGATTGAACGGATGGTTTTGACATTGGCTGTAATGTCATCACCGATTTCGCCATTACCGCGGGTGGCGGCTCGTACTAAGATACCATCTCGATAGAGGAGGGAGAGGGAGAGTCCGTCCACTTTGGGTTCAACAGTGTAATCCCAGACAGCATCTGGTAATTTTTCACGTAAAAAGGCGTCAAATTGGAGCAACTCACCCCGTTCATAGGTTTTATCCAAGCTCCGCATCGGTGGATCATGACGTACTTTTTCAAATCCAGAGATGGGGTCTCCGCTCACACGTTGGGTTGGGGAGTCTGGGTAGAT
>JAGCML010000116.1 GCA_017646485.1 Kiritimatiellia bacterium | reverse complement strand
TACGGTCCGAATATGGGCCCTACAAACAAGGAAGTCTTTGAGGACGTTGGTTACTACTTGCCGAAAGCGACAGCAACACCTAGTGAAGACTACACCATCGTTTTGGATGTACATCCGATTGCTAATGACGATCAAAATGCGATTGCAAAGGTGGAGCTCATGTATCGTTGCAACTTCGGCGAAACGAAGTTTGTACCGATGACGTACACCGAAGAGGTCTTCCAGCGCACCGTGGAAGAAGAGGATGAAGTGGGAGAAACCATTGAAGTCGATAAGATGTTCCCGGGTTGGAAGGGTGTGATTCCTGCGGAAGATATTCCTGGCAATGGCTTGCTCATTCAGTTCGGCGCGCGGATTACCGATGGCGCAGGGCGTCAGTGGATTTCGCCGTCTCGTAATAATCCCGATGACTGCCCGAATTGGTATGGTACGATTGTGGAACCAACCGCAGACCAGACGTCGCTTCATGAGAAGTTGCAGACCTTCCACCTCTTTGTGGAAGGGGAAAGTAAGACCTTGATGGACAAGGACTATGCCGACATTTCAAAGGCGCATCCTTTGGGTGCACGTTGCGGTATCTACGATGCTCAGACGAACACCTACTATGACAACGTGCGTATTGACCTGCGTGGCAACACCTCGGCAGAGTTTCCGAAGAAGTCGCACGGTTTGCGTTTTAGCAAGTGCCAACCCCTCACCTGCAAGAATATGCTCGAAGGGAAGAAGGGAACGAAGCTCAAGGAAATCCGCAAGACCTCTTTTACGGCGGAATATGCAGACCCGACCTTTATCCGTCAGAGTCTCTCGTTCCACATGTGGCGTAATGCGGGCAATAAGGTGCCCTTCCACTATCCGGTGCGTTTGCAGTTGAATGGCGAATTCTATCAGCTCGCCTTCCACTCGAATCGTTTTACGGACGAACTCATTGAGGACTCCTACGGCCTTGACCCCAGCGGCTATGGTTATAAGAATGTGGGTACGATCTCCTCCTCTGTGGGCACCACCGCAGGCTCTGTGGAAAAGAAGACCCCAGACGATGGTGATGAAACCAGTGCAGCGGCGTATAAGCCGATGTTTTATTGGGCGAAGACCTTCTCCACCTCTCAGGCCGTGGCTGAAGCGGAACTCGCTGCTGAAAAGGCGGGCACAGAAGTCTCTGCGGAGATTATTGCTCAGCGCGAAGCATTGAAGAATACCGTCTATGATTCCTTTGATATCCCCGCGTGGATTAACTATCTCGCGATGGCACGCGTCACGCAGGAGTGCGATGATATCTGGGCGAATATCTGCCTCTATTGGGATAAGAACGGCAATGACGTTTGGATGCCACTCGCCTATGACCACAACCTCTCCTTCGGTGCATGGTATTTTGGTGATGATCGCGCAACAGGTCGCATCGGTCTTCGTTCCAATGATGACACCTTTAAGTCGCACCCCTTCTACAGTGGTTGGAAGGTGCGTGCGCATAAGGGTGGATCGTTTGAGGGAGATACTGCAGGCAGCGGTAACTACGCTGTGGAAGCCCTTTGGCAGAATCCGGAGATTCGTCAGATGTACTTGCGCCGTTTGCGCACCTTGATGGATGAACACCTCAAGGCGCCAGGCACCGCGCAAGAGGACACGCCCTTCTGGGATTACGTCACGCTCTTCAAGGATGTGGTCGCTGCTGATGCAGAACTGGATCGCGCTAAGTGGGGCGATGATTACACAGGCACCGTGATTTACATTTGGAACCACAAGCTTGGATGGGATGAAGCCTTTGAAGATTTGTGGGACGAGTACGTTGTGCCGCGTCGTACACACCTCTATAACACTCACTCCATCGCGAATACAGCGAAGGCAATCGGTTATGCTTCTGATAAGAATGCGGGCATTCCTGAAGCGCATCCTGAAACCTTCGCACCTATCTTGATGGAAAAGATCGAGGGCGGTATTAAGCTCACGAACCCCAATACGGACTCCATCGACTTGAGCGGTTGGACTGTGGAGGGTTTGATGGATGTCTCGACGTTGCCTGAAGATTCGGAAGATGTCTTCACCTTGCCGCCTGGTACGGTGCTCTTGGGTGGTAAGTCGCTTGTCTTGGCTTATGACCGTAAGACATTCGTGGCGAATAATGACCCTTGCTTTGTCATCGGTCTCGCTGTCTATGGTGATGACAAGACGTGGATTCCTGAGCCGAATGCAGAAGCGACGTCTATCGTTCTTAAGAAGGCAGATGGTGATGTCGCAGTGGATAATGTC
>JAGCML010000115.1 GCA_017646485.1 Kiritimatiellia bacterium | reverse complement strand
GGCGTGAAGCTGGGCAATAAGCGCGTCGTTCAGGTGGGCGTCCAGGCCACCGCTGAGAATGCGAAGCAGAATAAGAAGGCATTGCGTACGGCCCCGTTGTACGTGGTGCGTGTCGTCTTTGATGTGCAGGCGCAGAATTGAGTACGGAAGGATGGCGAACGTGAATAGCAGAATGAAGACACTCTTCTGGCAGCAGGCCACGCTTCTGAAGCGAGGGTTCTCTTTGCTTGAAGTCTTAGTGGCGATGACCATTCTTTCGGTAATCGTTTTGATTGTGGCGAATATCTTCCAGCAGACGGGTTTGGCATGGTCGCTCGGTCTGCGTCGCGCCAGCGAACAGAGCATGGTGCGTGCAGTAGCAGGTGCTGTGACGCGTGACCTTTCTATGATGGTGGACCCCGCTCACTTCGTGATTTCGGAGGAGCAGGAGGGGGATGGCAATGGCTCGGTCTCGGAATCGGCCCTCTCGGCGGGTGAAATTACCGGGAGTGCGAAGACGAGTGGTGGCCTCGCCTTTTGGATTTTGCGCCCTGTCGACGATGTTGCCAATTCGCGCCTGGAGAATGTTGAACGCGAATTGGTCTTTGTGACCTATTCTGGAAGTGGGTCTTCGGTGAAGCGCACTGAGGAGGTCGTTGGCGGTGGGCAAAGTGCCTTAGATCCGACGAGCTTCGATCTTGGAAATGGAAGTGTGCGTTTTGAGACCATTTCTGGTGTTGATTTTGATGGGTACACTTCGTCATATGAAGATGGCGGCTTGAAGATTGTGATTAAGCCTGCCACTCCTGCAACGATTAACGATTATGAAATCGCAGTGGGCTCTTGCGGCCCAGATGGTAAGTGGGATACCGAGGACGATATTCGCTCTTGGGTAGAAGGCGAAGATCGCTAAGCGAAAACCATTGATGAGGATTTGAAAGATGAGTTTCTACAATTTCTTAAAGCCGAATGCGACCGTGAGGCAACAGCTTCGCGCAGGCTTTACCATGATTGAATTGCTCGTGGTGATGGCTATCTTGGGTACGTTGGTGGCGACCTTTGCCATGTCCACCTCTTCGGCGCGTGAGAATGCGAAGATTGTGAAGGCCACCGCTGAGAGCCGTTCGCTGGAAAATGCAATTCGCCTCTTCTGCATGTCGATGACGGATACGGAGTTGGAAACAGATGGCGGGAATCAGCTCTCTGTTTTGGGGTTAGGCGATGGCTTGCAAGAAGCAAACCCCACTTTGACCAATATGTTGACAAAGCCCTCGCAAAGCAATGGCAATACGGTTTATTACGAAGCCAATGATAGTTCCATCCGTGGCAATCGCCTGTGCGATCCGTGGGGACATCCTTACCAAATCCGTGTGCGACTTGTGAATCGGGCGAGTAATGTGGCAGAGGAAGAGGATTATGAGATTGTGGTTCCGCTTCCGGGGCGTCATCGTTCGTTGAAACCCTTGTCTGCACCCTCGTCGCAGGAATGAGTTTGGGAGTATTGTTCATGAAAAAGGTCTTTAATCCTGACAATCGTGGTTCTGCGCTCTTAATCGTGTTGAGCTTGCTCAGCTTTTTGATGATTAGTGCTGTGGCATTCTCCATCTCGATGCGTACTGAACGTACCGCTGCTTCGGCCTATCGTCGTGGTTTGATGGCGCGTGAACTTTTGGAAAACGCCTTCGTTGATGCGCGTGCGACCTTGGAGTCTTCCTTGCGTGATCAGCAGTCTGGCTTTAATCCCGATGATCCCAATACGCGCACGGTGGAGAATTTGGCGCCCTTTAAGTATCCTAACCAGGATCGTTATGGGCGTGTGATGACCTCGATGGGGGTCTCTGGTGGTTCTGATATCGCCTATTTGTTGGATGAATCGGTGATGGCACATGTGCCGCCGTATGTGGCTTATCCGGTCTATGAAAGCTTGGAATTCGGCAATGCTATTCAAGGTTCTGGTTATCAGGATAGCAATAGCACGACACCGTATGGCTTAGATAGTGCCGCAGGTTGGAAAAAGGTGGTCGTTTCAATCCCCGAAGTGGATATGGACAGCCAGGTGAGCGGCGTGAACATGCAGGAGGCCGTGGTGGGACGTATGGCATGGGCGATCGTCAACCTCTCGGACTCCTTGGACTTGAATGCCGTGGGTTCTGTTTCACCGGAGCGTGGTATTGGCTTGACCGCAAATGAATTCGCTTATTTTGATGGTACTCCAGAAGGCGCAGAAACGGATTCGTATCAGCTCTTGAAGTCGGGTGCCGTGGATTTGCCAATCTTTTGCTCGAATGCGGATATCGCACGTTTTGCTGCAAAGGCGGGTGGCTCTTCTTTGAATGCGGATGGCCGTGCGTTCGCATGGCAGGATGCAGTGATGGAGGAGGGGGATGGCTTCTATTCACCCTTCTCTTGTTATAGCTTCTGGCCAGATGCGGCGCGCATAAATGAGACGAGTGAGCGTCGCGATTCGCAGAATCAGGGCGCCGTTTCGTGTGAGGTCGTGAATAGCGCCTATGTGAAGAATGCGCAACTCTTCCGAAATGCAGCGAGTGGCATTGATAGCACCACGTTGAGTCGATTCTTGTATGATTATCTCGATGAGGATGCAACGCCTTCTGATTTTGGGGTTTCGAATGAT
>JAGCML010000114.1 GCA_017646485.1 Kiritimatiellia bacterium | reverse complement strand
GGTGCGTCGTGCTAATAAACTTTACAAAAGTACCAGCACATTGATGAAAGGGGAGTAACTTTGCACACGACGCTTGCGGCAGAACTGAAAAATCTAATCCCTCGATTTTCTCTGCTACAGTAAGTAAATGGGGCGCTTCTTCAGGGTGGGGCAAGGGAGTCCGTAATGGAGCATAAAAAATCTTACACCCAATCCCTACGATGAGTGCATAAATGCAAATCTGTAATAACAACTTCAATTTAAAAAACATTACATTAATTATAGCAAAGCCTCTACATCTCATAAATAAAAAAGGTTCAACTCCCACGCGTGTGGGTAATTTTTCTGCTCAAAACCTTAAAAAGACAACGGAATCCCCTTTCATTGAAACTTTACCGCTAACGCAGGGCGGACATTCTCCGCTCGGCACAGGCTACCACCTGCCTGAATAACCGGGGGCTACGCTCGTTTCACTCGCTTACCCCCGGCTATAAACCATCGCCCTTCCAGGGCTTATCGAAATCACTAAGCTACGTAAAAGCCCTAAAGGGGCGGCAGTTTACAGACGGGGGTGAGCGTAGCGTTACCCCCGGTTCATTAGGCAGGCGATAGCCTGTACCGAGCGAGCTCGGCTCGCCCCGCAATCCTTTGCGGTAATTGTTAGATGCCGCGAAGCGGCCCACTCGAAAGGGTGTCACCGCTCCTTCTCGTCGCAAACCGCTACTTTTTAATTTTACGCGGCGTAAAGTTCTTGTTGGAGTTTGGCATAGAGTGCCATAGCTTCCGGAAGGGAAAGGCCGATTGATTGATATGCGCCACTCAGCGAACCATAACGTTGCATTAAGAGGTCACGGAAACTCTCAATCGTGAGGGTCCAGACACCATCATGAATGTAATTTTCAAGCATGACATCTAAGAGTTTTTGACCTTCGCTTGAGAGGGGCTTCAGGTGCTTTTTCGCTTCTGCAGCACGCATTTCACGAGTGATGGGTTCGACATCATAGGCAATATCCAAAAGCACATCTAAGATATCATGCGCTTCATGCCCTGTCTTACTCTGGATTTCTCGCAAACAGTCGGAGTTGAAGCCCACCATTTCCAAGGCATCAATAAATTCCTTACGTTTCGCCATATCTGCCCAACATGCCTTGAGTAGCTCCGGTGACTGTGTCACCTTTCGCACCGCGCGTGCGAACTGGTTGAGGAAATCTTCCACGCTCAACATTTGATTATCAAAGATGACATGGTCTTTCCAACGTGCCATAATCACGCGTCCGCTCGCAAGGGTCACCTTGTTGGGCAAGACTTGCGGCTTTTCGCATACGCAGGGCAAACTTCCACACGCAGGACACGGCTTTTTCTCGCTAATACCACCGCCACCTTTCCCTGGCGAACACACACAGGGATTCTGTCCACACTTTTTACACACCACCTCTCCATCCCATTCGGGATCCTTAAACTTTTCCGTAGCCCCTGCGAAGTCATAAATCATGAAGTAGGCCTTGCCATCGTAAAGACGCGTACCGCGCCCCACAATCTGCTTAAACTCCACCATGCTCTTCACTTCTTTCATCAAGACAATCGAACGCACATTACACGCATCTACGCCTGTTGAAAGCTTTTGAGAGGTGGTCAAAATAGTGGGCACTTCATTTTCGTTGTTGCGAAACTCCTTCAAATACTGTTCACCCACTGCGCCATCTTCCGCCGTCACACGTTCGCAATAGTGCGTGGCATGAATGCCATACTTTGTCGCCTCTTCACGAATCAAATGCGTAATGCGCGCCGCATGGGCCTGCGTCACACAGAAGACGAGGGCCTTTTGGTCGCGAGGCATCACCTTAAAGAGTTCTTTCACAAAGTGTTGGTCTCGCTGCTCAATGAGAATCTTCTGACGCTCCAAGGTGTCATTTTCATACAGAACGTCCTTCTCAATTTCATCAGGACGTTCAATCTTGTCCCCTGGCTGAAAATAATAATCCCGAATCGTCGACTCAAAGAGTTTGACACGATAAGGCGTCAAGAAGCCATCGGCAATGCCCTTCTTCAAAGAATAGGTGTACACCGGCTCCCCGAAATAGGCATAAGTCGAACCATTCACATCACACTTCGGCGTTGCCGTCAACCCCAAATGCGAGGCACTCTTAAAGTAATCCAAGACCGTTCGCCACGTGGATTCATCATTCGCGCCGCCACGATGACATTCGTCAATAATCACCAAGTCAAAGAAGTCGGGCTTAAACTTCTTAAACTTCACCTCGCTGGCTTCGGATTCTTCACCCTCTGCCACGCCGAGTAAGGTCTGATAAAGGGTGAAGTAGACTGTGCGATCCAAGGGTGGATCATCACTCGCCGCATTGAGACGATAACACTCATTGGGCGCAAACTTAAAACTCTCCTTTGCCTGATCTGCCAAAATATTACGGTCAGCCAAAAAGAGAATGCGCGGCTTGCGCAACCCAATCGACGTGCGACACCACTTCGCCTCAACCAATTTTTTCACCAATTGATACGCAATAAAGGTCTTTCCGGTTCCCGTAGCGAGCGTAATAAGGGCATTCTTCTGCCCCTGACCAAAGGCCTTAATCACGGCCTCCACTGCGCGTTCTTGATAGTAACGCGCATGCGCCATAAAGGGAATCGCACGACATGTCTTCTCAAGCGGTGTCTCTGTGTCGGTGAGCGCGAGCAATTCCAAGAGTTCCGTTGGCGTTGGGAATGCCCCCATCTCAAAGCAACTACTCTTTCCCGAGACTAAATCAAATCCTAAAACATACTTCCCATTCGTGGCATACGCAAAGCGCACCCCCAGCGCCTCGGCATAAAACCGCGCCTGCGACTCCCCTGCCGTGACCTCCTTTTCGTCACTCTTCGCCTCCACGACAGCAATGCGTCGCCCTTCATACATCAAGACATAATCTGCGCGCAACGGTTTGTGCGACTTACCATCATGCTCAATGCGACCTGGCGCAACGATTTGTTCCACCGCCACCTTCGCTGGTGCCGTTTCCCATCCTGCATCACGCAGGGCTGGATCAATCAAATCCTTTCGCGTCTGTGCCTCATTCATTGCTCAAATGCCTCCGCCAAAACCGCCTTGCGCAACGCTTCTGCCGCCTTCATCCCACGCTCCGCCTCTGCCTTTAACCGCTCACACCGCGCCTTCACCGCCTCAAGCTTGCCAACAATCTCGTGCTGAATGTCTAAGGGTGGAAGTGGAATAGAGATGGATTCAACAGATTTAGTATTAAGATTCCTTACTGTGCTACCACTCGCAGATGTCTCAAATTGAGACTGCACATATTCTGTTCTTAGAAGATGGTAGAAGAAATTTTCTTCAAGAACATCTTGAAAGCCCCGAAGAACCAGCCATCCGTCATGTATACATCCATCTATTTTGAGAATGTAAGGTCTACCAAAACTCATTGAATTGGATAATAGAAATTCTCCAATGGAAACTTGACGTGTTTTGTGTAAACCTGAAGGTTTTATTTTTTCAGCAGTTTTCTCTATGTATTTGCCATTAGGAGATACATCACCTATT
>JAGCML010000012.1 GCA_017646485.1 Kiritimatiellia bacterium | reverse complement strand
TTGCTTTGCTCGACGGGCATTGGCATGAGCATCGTGGCCAACCGTTTCACGGGCATCCGCGCCGCAATCGTTACCGATGAAGCCGTCGCTAAGCTCTCGCGCGAACACAACAACGCCAATGTCGTCATCCTCTCTGCTCGCGCCTTGAACGAAGAGGCTGCACAGCGTGCGCTCGATATGTGGTTGGACACGCCCTTCACCGAAGCCGAACGCCATGTGCGCCGTTTGGCAAAGTGTGATCGCGCTGGTCGTTTGGCAGAAGCCTCCCTGCTCGCAAAGGCTGACCCTGAAGTGCACGCCGCAATCGTGGCGCAGATCGAACAGGAAGACGAGACCATCAACCTCATCGCCTCTGAAAACTACACCTCCGCTGCTGTGCGTGAAGCACAGGGGTCTGTTCTCACCAATAAGTACGCCGAAGGCTATCCTGGCAAGCGTTGGTATTCGGGTTGCATCCCTGTTGATACCGTCGAACAACTCGCCATCGAACGCGCCAAGCAACTCTTCGGCGCAGAAGCCGCCAATGTCCAACCGCACTGCGGTAGCGCCGCCAATATGGCCGTTTACTTCGCAATGCTTCAGCCTGGCGACACCATCCTCTCGATGAGCCTCGACCAGGGCGGTCACCTCAGCCATGGTTCGCCGGTCAACTTCTCGGGTAAGCTCTACAACATCGTCCCCTACACGGTCAATAAAGAAACCGAATGCTTGGACTATGACGAAATCGAACAGATCGCCGAACAGGTCAAGCCGCGCTTGATTCTTGCCGGTGCCTCGGCCTATCCGCGCACGATTGACTTCGCACGTTTCCGTGCAATCGCAGACAAGGTCGGCGCCTATTTGATGGTTGATATGGCACATATCGCAGGCCTCATCGCAGGTGGCGTACATCCCTCGCCTGTGCCTTACGCAGACTTCGTCACCACCACCACGCACAAGACCTTGCGTGGTCCTCGCGCTGGCCTCATCCTCTGCAAGGAACAGTATATCGCCGCCATCAACAAGAGCGTCTTCCCTGGCATCCAGGGTGGCCCGCTTGAAAATGTGATCGCAGCAAAGGCGGTCTGCTTCAATGAATGGCTCCACCGCGATGCACGCGCATACGCTTCGCAGATTGTGGCCAATACCAAGGCGCTCGCCGCCGTCTTGCAGGCGGAAGGTTTCCGTCTCGTCTCGGGTGGCACTGACAACCACCTCTTCCTCGTGGACGTGAAGGCTGCTGGTATTACCGGCAAGGTCGCCGCTGCCGCATTGGATAACGCTGGCATCATCTGCAACAAAAACACGATTCCTTTCGACACCGAAAGTCCTTTCGTCACCTCTGGTATCCGTATCGGCACTGCCGCAGTCACCACGCGTGGCATGAAGGAACCCGAAATGCAGCAGTTGGGTGCATGGATTGCTGCCATCCTCAAGGCTCCAGAAGATGAAGCCTTGCAGGCAACTGTCCGTGCAGAAGTTCGCAAGTTGGCCGCTCTCTTCCCCGTGCCTTAAGTTAAAAGACTATGATCGCCAAAGAAAAAGCGAACCTCATTGTCGTCTCAATCGCCATTGCCATCGGCATGGCGATTGGCTTCTATTCAGGTTATCTCGGCAAAGAAACCAAGCAACCCGGCGCAGCGATTCGCACCTCTGATGCGACGGGGCATTGGAAGCGACACGCAGAGCCAGCCTCAGACATCAATGCAGAAATGCGCACCAATACGCATATCCGTCTCTTAATGCAGGCTATCCCCACCTCTGCGCTCTTCAATGCGGGCATCTTGCCTGAAACCTTAGATGCGCTTGTTACAGAAGGTCTCATCGGCCAAGAGATCATTCGTGATGGATGGGAGCGTCCCTTCGTCTATGAAGTGGATCACGAACACGGCACCTATGCCGTGCGTTCACTTGGTGCCGATGGTATTCCTTCTGAAGATGATATTCCGAAGCCCTAAATCCTAATTACAGCCGCGCGGCAACGCGCGGTTTTCCTTTTGGATACCTATGCGTAATCTCCTCGTTCTTCATGTCGCCGCCTTGGGCTATGATCTCTTACAAGCCTGTGAGATTAAACACTTGGCGGGTCTTCCTATCCAACGCCTCACCACGGTTTTTCCCGCCGTCACCTGTACGGCGCAGGCGACCTTACGAACAGCACTCCCACCCGAGGCGCACGGAATGATGGCAAATGGGTTTTATGATCCTCATACGCGTCAGGCACACTTTTGGAATCAATCCGCAGCACTCGTGAAGGGGCCACGCATTTGGGAGGCGTTCCGCGCACAGGGTGGACGCGTCGGCATGTATTTCTTCCAACAATCCCTCGGGGAATCGGTTGACGAAATCGTCTCCCCCGCCCCCATTCATGCCCATGGTGGCAAACTCATCATGGCCACCTATTCCCAACCGCCCGAATTGCTTAACGGCAAAAATCCCGTCAAACTCTGGCAATATTGGGGGCCGCTCGCCTCTAAAAAGGTGGGACGCGACATTGTGAAGCTCCTTACTGAACGTTTAGAGGCAGGAAATGCGCCTGAGCTCCTCTTGGCCTATCTTCCTTCGTTGGACTATGATTTGCAACGCTTAGGGGTCAGTTACGGACTGAAGACCTGTGGGATGCGCCACCCTAATATCACGTCTGCGGTTAAGGAGACCGTTGAACAGATTGAGCAAGTCGCAAAGGTCGCGCAACAAAAGGGATACGAGCTGCTCATTTGTGGCGATTATGCCATCACTGATGTGAATGGGAGCGTTGCATATCCCAACCGCATCCTACGCGCAGCGGGACTCTTTCAGACGCGCACCGTGAAAGGGATGCTGTATCCCGACTTTCATCGTTCGACTGCATTTGCGCTCTGCGACCACCAGGTTATCCTCCTTTATGCCCAGGGTGAGGCGCAGCAAAAGGCGCGCGAACTCCTGGAGGCGCTCCCAGAGGTTGATGCCTTTGCCACTCAGGTCTATGGTGACACGCTCGTCTTCACCGCCAAATCAGGGTGTTGGTTTGCTTATCCGTGGTGGGAGAAGCCGTCTGAAGCGCCTGACTACGCAACGCATGTGGACATTCACAATAAGCCAGGATTTGACCCGTGCGAGCTTCACTTTGGTAAAACGCCCTTTCAGTGTAGCACCGATACGAAAAAAATCTACGGCACGCATGGTCGCAATGAAGCACCCGTGGCGTACGCTGCTTCGCTCAATTTCTCCGCAGACACCCTTTTACAACTCGCAGAACAACTCCAAAAATGGCTTTCTCACGATCAATCCACCCTGCGAATTTAAAAGCTTTTCTTTCTAAATCATTGATTTTGTGGTATCATATAAAAAGTATGAAGCGTATTTTACTTATCGGACTCGCACTCGTCTCTTTGCCGTTGCTGGCACTCAAGCCAGAGACGGAAATCGCCGCACGCACAGCACTGGATAAAGGGTTTCAGTGGCTTCGCACGACGCAGTCGGCAGAGGGGAGTTGGTCTGATAAACGCTTTCCTGGCATGAGCGCACTTGCGTTGTGGGCTATGGCCAATGCCAATCTCCCCCAAAACGCCGAAGCCGCACAGAAGGCCGAGGCTTACTTAATCGCTTGTGCCCAACCCGACGGCGGCATTTATGTTCCGATTCCTGGTCGTCGTGGGGGTGGTTTGGGCAATTACAATACTTGCCTTTGTCTCACAGCCTTGCATGCCGCTGGCGCAGGTACACGTCACACCGCGACTTTGCTCGCTGCGCGCGCCTATATCGCCTCGACTCAAATCGAAACCGATGGGTTGCATGAGGGCGGATTTGGTTATGACAAGAAGAGTCCGCGCGAGTATACCGACCTCAACAACACCCTTTACGCACTCGATGCCATGCGCCTCACGCAGGATTTGGAAGAAGCGCGCCCCACAGGCGAAAAGAAGGTGGATGTGAATTGGGAGGCCGCCAAGCAGTACGTCCTCTCCATGCAACAAACCGAGGGCGAAGACGCTGGTGGCTTCCTTTATAATCGCGAAGTGCCACGTGCGCAACAGGAAGGTAAAGCTCCGTCGTTGAAGGCATATGGTTCGATGACTTACGCAGGCTTACTCGCCATGCTCCACTGCAATCTCTCTCGCGAAGATCCGCGCGTGCGTTCGGTTTACAAATACATCGGCAAACACTGGACGCTCGAAGAAAACCCAGGTCAAGGCAATCAGGGTCTCTATTTCTACTACGACATCCTCGCTCGCGCACTGGATGCCGCCGCCATTGAAACCATTGAATGTGCAGACGGTTCCTCCATCGACTGGAAGGAAGCCCTCGCAGAAGCCCTTATTCGTCGCCAACAGGCCGACGGTTCATGGGTAAACGAAAATAATCGCTTCTGGGAGGCCGACCCAGCGCTTTCCACCAGTTACGCCCTCTTGGCGTTAACCCTCATCCTAAAATAACGTGAATACGCAGCTTCCCAATCTCGGTCTCATCAGCGTCCTGGGAAAGGGCGGCACAGCCACCGTCTACCGCGCAAAACAACTCTCCACAGGGCGAGATGTCGCCGTGAAGGTGTTAGATGCAGATTTCGTGGAAACGGCCGATGATATCATCCGTTTTTTAGATGAAGCACGCGCTTGCGCTCGATTCCGTCACCGGAATATCGTTCGTGTCTATGACGCAGGTGAAACCGATGGCATCTATTACTTCGTGATGGAGCTCATCAATGGTTACACCTTCGCGACCTATCTCCAACGCAAAAAGCAAATCGCTGCCGATGATGCACTCATCATCTTGGAATCTGTCGCTGCAGCATTGCAGTACGCTTGGCAGAAGTTCCGCGTCGTCCACTGCGACCTCAAACCAGACAATATCATGGTGGACGCAGATGGCACCATTAAGTTGATGGATTTGGGTATCGCCAAATCGCTCCTCACCGGCGCACGCGAAAATAAGGGCAAAGAAGAAGAAATCATGGGCACCCCCGCCTACATGAGCCCTGAACAAATCTACGATCTCAAAGACATCGATTGCCGTTCGGATATCTATTCGCTCGGCGCCACCATTTATCACCTCATTACAGGCACTACCCTTTTCCCTGGCAAGACCGATCAACAGGTCGTTGACTGCCACATCGGAGCTAGTTTCGCACGCGATCCTCGTCGCATTGTGCCAAGCATTCCCAAAAAATTAGCACTTATTTTGAATAGAATGCTTGCCAAAGACCGAAATCTTCGCTATCCTAATTGGGAAACGTTGAGTGCGGACATTCAGCATCTCTATGCAGATGAACCACTTTTAGCAACACCACTTCAACCAAGAGAAAGCTCTGTCATCTTCTCTTTGGAGTAATTAAAAAGGACACATACCATGCATATTCTCGTCACTGGCGGCGCAGGTTATATCGGCACTCACACCGTAATCCAACTTCAAGAAGCTGGATACGAAGTGACCATCGTTGACAACCTCTACAATTCCCAAGAAGAAGCTGTGCGACGCGGCGCAGAACTCGCAGGAAAGACCCCGAACTTCTACAAGGTCGACCTCCTCGATTACGCAGGCCTCGAAGAAGTCTTCAAAAAGGCCCACTACGATGCAGTCATCCACTTCGCAG
>JAGCML010000113.1 GCA_017646485.1 Kiritimatiellia bacterium | reverse complement strand
TCACGCCTGCGAGCGGCGTCATGCCCATGGAGGTGTCAAAGCACTTGCCGCCCTTCACTGCGGTGATGGAAGAACCATTGCCCAAGTGGCAGGTGATGATATTCATTTCGTCAAGCGGCTTGCCGAGGACTTCTGCCATGCGGAGAGTGACGAACTTGTGGCTGGTGCCATGGAAGCCATACTTACGCACGCCGTACTTCTTGTAGATTTCCTTGGGAAGGGCGTACAAATAGCTTTCTTCGGGCATCGTTTGATGGAAAGCGGTATCAAAGACTCCCACGTGAGGCACATCGGCCAAAACCTTCTGGCAACCTTCCACGCCCTGCAAGCAAGCGGGATTGTGGAGCGGTGCGAGCGGGCTCAACTGACGGAAGACGTCGAGCACTTCAGGCGTGAGCAAAACAGAACCAGAATAGGCTTCGCCACCATGCACCATACGGTGACCCACGGCGTCAATATCAGAGAAGCTCTTCAAGCAACCGCCCTTAGCAGGGTCAGTCAATGCATCGCAAGCCAACTTCACTGCTGCAGCGTGGTCAGGGGCTTCACAGGGGACGGACTTTTCAGAGTAGTCACCAGCGGTGAAGTTGAACAAAGGATTGTCAATGCCGATACGCTCCACAAGACCCTTCGCCAACATCTTTTCTGCTTCCATATCAAAAAGCATAAACTTAAGCGAAGAACTACCAGCGTTAACGACCAGGATATTGCGAATAGCCATGAAAAACTCCTCTTCTTGAGATCTAAAAAAGATACATTATTATACCACGATTTGAGAGGGAGGGATGAGGTAAAATAAAATCTGTCATGATTTCATGGCAAATGTAGCGTGATGTGTCATTGATTGTGCACCGAACGAGCTGAATGTTGCGTAGAAAAGAGACGATTTAGCATTCTTTCACTCTGTGCTTGAAGTTTTACAGCATTACATTTTGGAGGTGGCGGTAATGAGATTATTTGGGCAAGCCTTTGATAAGGTGTTAAAGGATTGTCAATTTTACGTCGATAAGAAATTCCTTTGGATGTAACTCGCCGTACTTTTGAGATTTGGCGTGTACATGTAATGCAAAGATTGTAAAGTAGACTCCATTGCTCGCATAATTCAGTAAGTGCTTGATATTGGTCAAAATCATCAAATCCTAAATCTCCAAAAAGGGGCCGTATAATTGAGCCATTTTTCTGTTCAATTCGGTGGTTGTCATTTTTATGATAGGGACGTGAGCGTGTAAAAAGAACATTGGGATAATAGGTTTTGAGAAACGCTAAAAGATGATAGTTAATGAATTCTCCATCATTGTCACATGGATGACATCGGGTGTGAATGGGAGACGTTCAAAAATGTGTTTTAAAGCCATGCATGTCGCCTCTGAACCACGATTCTAAACGGGTGCACACATACTCCACAGCGTCTCAACTTCTGTGACGTGTAAGATTCAAAAGAAACTTTCGCGCATATTGCCCCCGCAGAGTGCCACCGTGTCAACTTGAAGGATAAATGCACCCTTTTTCTCGTATAACGTTCCAGGTTCAGCAGGATTTCCTGCTGCAATCGCGCTTTATTCCCGGAACGCTTATTAGCAGAACGCATCTGAAATTGGTGTGGCCTCAGAATATGTGCCATCGTTGAAGGACTCATCTATAAAAGTTCACGAACGACCTCTGGAGAGAAATAAACATTGGGAGGCGCCTCTTGGTAGTCGGCAATTGCTTTTTCAATTATCGAATGTAAATATCGGCTACACATTTGTCCCAAAGCGAACCAAATTTTAACAAGACAATCACGTGCTTCTTTTGGATACGTCGGGGCACGACCACGGTGCTTTTTGTAGAGACGGCTTCCACACAATAATCGAATAACATATTTTCGTGAAAAACCTGTCATTGTAATAGCTTCATCAATCAATGCGCTTCGCTCCGAACGGCGTTTTGCACGTGCATATCTCTGCTTCATTTTAGTCATATATTCCCTCGTTGTTTTTGCTGTCATGGCATAGCTCCTTCGGTGTACATTCAAATGACATATAGGAGCAATAGTGTGACACAACTGTGACATAACTGGATTTTTCTTCGGTGCACATTACTATGACACATCACGCTCTATCATTGGATAATGCTATCCATTTAACAATACGCGCGCGCGTGAAGGTGCTTTTGCGTGGCCATTCACGTGCCTCCAACGCTAAAACGAGCGTAGAAAGGGGGGTGACTTGTTGTGTCAAAGCCACTTTTACCCGCCAGTCTTGAGTTTAACACTGATATCCCGTTTCATTTTTCATTAAGCACTTTTTATTTAACATTTTCCGTTTAGTGCCAACATCTCTCACGGATGGCGAAACCCTAATAGGTCCCCTTCAATCGCAAATGGTTAAACATGCTTACCGCAAATGGTTCGTCCTTCTTTTTATGTGATTGAGTTGTGCGTATTAATTTGACGGCTTTTTACAATATATGGTATAGTTAAGAACATTTAGAGAGATGGATTTTTAGTTAAATTCATGAGCGCCTTAACACGATTAGCGGCAGCCATTGGTTATTCGCAGGATGTTCCTGCGGATGCGGTGGAGTTTGTCTTTAAGGTAGATGGTGGCGATGTGCGCTGTCTGGACCTTGAGAAGCGGCTCGTATTGATGCGAGAATTGACGCAGGATGAGGATGATTTGCCTGCGTTGGCTTCGTGTAGCATGGGCCGTCTCTTGCGTGAAGAGGCGATTTTGTATTGGGATACGCAACGCCATGCTGCGGTTTTGGCGCAAACGGTGCAGGCCTCTGCATCATCCCATGAATTACGTCTTTTCTTTGAAACGTTTGCCGATGCGTGCGACTGGTGGCTTGCGCGTGTGGTTGCAGAACCGATGGATTTTTCTTCATTCCCCGAGATGGTGATTCGTCCCTGACCTTGTGAGAGGATTTTATGACAGTGTTGCGAACGATCAATGTGCGTCTGTTGCGTTGGGTAGCAATGGTGATGACGTGTTGCCTTTGCGTTTCGGCCTTTGCAACGGCTGAACCTGTTGGCAAGAAGTTGCCATGGAAGAGCGAGACGTACACCTTAGTGGCGCGTCAGATGTCGATTCGGTCGGCATTGGAAAGTTTTAGTGTGGCGCAAGGGATTCCGATTCTGCTCTCCGATCGTGTGACGGGCGTGCTCTCGGGTGACTTTAAGGATGTGCCGTCTGGGGAATTTTTGGATCGCATCGCGGCGGTAAATAATTTGACGTGGTACTACGATGGCACGGCACTTTACGTGTACACCGTGGGTGAAATGGGATCTACCCTGATTGATTTGCGCTATATGAAGGCCGATGAGGTCTTGCAGATGATGGTGGATTTGGGCGTTGAAGATGCGCGCTTCCCCTTGAAAACCGCCTCTAATGGCGAACTCATTTTGGTCTCTGGGCCGCCGCGCTATGTGATGTTGATTTCGGAGATGATTGCACGTGCAGATAAACTGCGCGAGCAACGCACGTTCACTTCGGTTGAAACGCGCATCTTCCCATTGAAGCATACGTGGGCGGATAATGTTAGCTTCAACGTGGATGGTTCGGAATCCTCGGCAACGATTCGTGGCGTGGCCCAGTTGCTTGAAGAAATCATGAATGGTAGCGAAGGCGCTGCTCCGATTCGTGAACACGAAACGACGAATAGCACCGATCGCTTAAGTGCCAATATTGACGCGGCTTTCCGTCCGATTATTCGTCCCGACAATCGCCTGAATGCGGTGATTGTACGTGACTCCGTGATGCGTTTGCCAATGTACGAACGCTTGATTTCAGAATTGGATCGCCCCCAGAAATTGGTTGAAATTGGGGTGACAGTTGTTGAATTGACCCAACAAGATGCGTTGGACTGGCAGTTGTCGCTGAAGTTGGAAGGTACGCAAGAAAAGTACCATGGTGCGATTGGACAGAATGCGGCAAATCTCCTGAATCCTGCCACCTTGGGAGGCAAGGGTCTTGCTGGGGCATTGACCTATTTGGGTGATGACGTGACGGTGTCGGCCTCGCTCACTGCATTGCGCGAGAAGGGGAAGGCACGCTCCATTTCCCGTACCTCCATTTTGACGTTGAATAACATGGCCGCCGAGATGACCGACAAGCAGAGTTACCACGCTCGCGTGATTGGTACGGAAGTGGCAACCTTAGAAGAGGTCTCCGCTGGCACCAAATTGCAGGTAAAGCCACGCATTGTGGCCTCTGAATCGCCCACGACGCCTGATCGCATTTGGCTCTCAATGGAATTAGAGGATGGCGGTTTCGTTTCCATTACGGTGGATGCGATGCCCATGACGCGCACCTCATCGGTTGAGACGCAAGCCGAGGTGTTGGAAGGGAACTCCATTATGCTCGCAGGGTATTTGCGTGACATTAAGGAATCGGGCGGCTGGGGCATCCCGTACCTGCGTGACATTCCGTGGATCGGTTGGCTCTTCGGTGGCGTGAGCTATCGCGATGAAACGATTCAGCGCATGTTTATTTTGACCCCTTACGTGGTCGATGTCTCCACGGGTGATGCGGTGACGATTCAGGCTGAACGTCAGCGTGATATCGAACGCGAACGTGGATTGGAAGAGGCCTTTGACAAGGAAGGCATCGAACGTAAAGAACGCGAAGCCCAGTTGGAATTTCGTACCGAAGCACATCGTGAACGTGCTAAAGAACAGCACGAGCGCAATGAAGCAGAACGCGATTTGGAACGTCAGAAGCGTCGTGATGCCATGGATGCCGATCACCAACGTTGGGAGACGTGGTTTGAAGGAGAGGCCGAACGTTATGAAGCCGAAAAGGCCGCACGTTTAGAAGCTGAAGCGGCGGCTAAGGCGAATGCCGAAAAGGGTGAAGCCGAAAAGGCCGAAGCTGCTGAAGCTCCCGCGGAGTCTACCGATGGCGAATGAGGCGACAATTGAAGGCGGCTTTGCTCAGGTGCAGGCTGGGACGTGGCTTATGGGCACGGCTCAGCCGGTGGCCTATCAAGGACGCGTCATTGAACGTCGTATAAAGGGATGGATTGTGCCCGACCGTGCGCGCTTGCAACAATTGGAGGTTGTTGGAACAGCCTCCTGTTCAGATGCAACGCGTCCATTTTTGACACGTTTAGACTGCGCAGATGCGCTTTTTGTTAATTCCGAACGTATCTTAGTGGCACCTGAAGCGGCACGTGCAGGATCGCAGTTGCTCCGTGTGATTCCAATGAGTTTTAAGTATGCCTTAGCCGTGACGGAATTTAAGAATCCGGGTTGGGCAGTGGTAGCAACAGCTTCACGTGTGCATCGCTTTGTCCTTGCAGAGGGTGAAGTGCTAAGTGTTCGCTTGGCTTCGGCGGTTGCTTGGACGACCAAGCGGCCAACAGGTCATTGTCCCAAGTTGACCATGCGCGATATCTTGATTCCCAAGCGCCAAGCGAAGGCATTGTGGTTGAATTTTTACGGACCCGACGTGGTTTGGACGGAGGGTTCACATGGCCATTGATGCGGCACATGTCCTTCGTCACACGATTGCGCCCGACCGCTTCGAACAAGTTCGTGCGTTTGAGCAGCAAGCGGCAGCATCGACACCTGTTGAAACAGGGCGTCTGATGGGGATGTCGGTGGTGGTGGAACAAAATCCCGCCGCCGACCTTCAGGATGCGATGGAAGAACTCTCCATGCAGTTTGAAGAGAAGTCTGCTAAAAAGTTGTCCGAACGGAAGTTGGGCGAGACGAAATCCCGTTCGGCGGCTTATGTTGAAGCCGTTGAAGCTTGGGAGAAGACCCTTCCAGATATGCCTGGGAAGGAGTTCTTGGATCGCCTCTTGCGTAACTTGCGTCAACACCTCCAAGGGGGACAAGACTTGCCGGATGTGGGGCGCTTTTTAGATGCGCTCACTCGGGGATCGGACGATCCATCGCACCAATTTGCCATGTTAGATATCCTCTCTGCTGCGCTTGAAGAAGGGGAGGGCGACCTACGAGAATTGGTGGATGCGGCACGTGCCCAATTGATGAAAGAAAAGGGCGCAGAGGTTGCAGCGGGGATTAACCTTGCGCGTGAAATCAATGCGCGTGCAACGACTCCCGAGGAGATGCAATCCTTGCGTAATCTCTACCGTGGTGAGGTGATTGGTTTTACGACGCCACAAGACTGCTTCCGTTCACTCGTGGCAGCGCGTGGGATGGCGGGACTGTCGGCCGCGATTGAATTTCTTATCGCAGGTTGCAGTGCAGATTTACAGAGCCCATCCCCCTCTCAGATGCCCGAAGAACTGCGTCGAATTATGCTTGATTTGCAGTGTGTACAGGTGTTGCGAACGGTCTTTGATCGCTTGAGCCAGTTGGTTTCGCGTATGGCGACACAGTTTGGTGAAGTCTGCCGTTACAATGGTGAAGCGATGACCGGAAAAGTATTGGACTTTACCGAACGCCCCTTTGTTTCGTCGCGAGATATTTCACAGTTTGTTGCTGACGGAGGCATCTTAAAACTCTTGGCACAAATGGATTTTTGTCGTGAATTGATGGTCGTCTTTCGTCAACTCTCTTCACGTCTCTTCACCTCCGAAGAGGATCGTTTGCGACTCTTGGATGCCACGCAAGAACACTTGGATGGCTTGATCGCCTTAGAGGATGAGGCCGAAGAGGAAGAGGCTGAGGAGGATCAAGCATGAGTATGGTGCCGAGTTGGCTCAATGAGGTCGTGCGTCAATTTGCCGAAGGGTTTGGTCTTAAGCAGTTTGCCCTTAATGCGAATGGCGCGGCGGCATTGCACATTGAAAACGGCACGGTGCTACGCCTTGAGTATGCGTTTGATTTCTTGACGCTCACCCTCTCTGCCGAACCGCCCACAACGCCTGAGGCCTTAAAGACTCTCCTTGCGACTGCAGACCCCTTACGTCAGGGAACCTATCCGATTCGCGTGGGGGTGTTGGAACATCCTGAACGCGCGCTCTTTGCGGTGCGATTGGAATTGGCTGAGGTGACGTTGGGCAATCTTGAAGGCGCGCTTTCGGAATTGTGGCGCGCGACGGAACACTATAGAAGGAGGCTCGGTGTATGAAGACGCGTCGTACAACTGAGACCATTCGCTTTGATACTGGCATCTCGGTGGCAGAATATGCCTCCGGGGAAGAAGGTGCACCTGGTGGCGAACGCCAAAAGCAGTTGCTCCCGGGCTCAACAACCGTGAGTGAAGCCCTCGCGAACATCTTCCCTGAAGGGGAGAGCGTGGTCGGTGAAATCATGAGTGCGTTAGTCGCAGGGAATAGTGCCTATTTGCGCACGCCTGCAGGCTTTAGTCTGACGGCTCGCTCTGCTTTGGAAACCCTCCGCTCACAGAAGGGCGAAGCGGCTGCGCGCGCAGTTCGCGAACTTGAGAGCCTCTTGGCGGACACAGAAGTCTTTGAACATTATCGCGCGGCCCTGTTGGAAACGTAAGGGATTGAATAGACTATGCTTGGTAAACTCGTAAAGATTACAACCGCATTCAGTCGTTTCGGCGATTTGGTATTGGCCTCACTGGTGGTGTTTATCATCGGCCTGTTGATTGTGCCCTTGCCAACCGCCGTGATGGACTTGTTAATCTCGGTGAATTTGATGATTTCCACGGTTATGTTGATGCTCTCGCTCTATTTGCCGCGTGCATTAGCATTCTCCACCTTTCCTTCGATGTTGTTGTTCACCACGCTCTTCCGTTTGGCTTTGAACGTGTCGACGACGCGCTTGATTCTGTTGCACGCAGACGCAGGTGAGATTATTTATACCTTCGGCAACTTTGTGGTCGGTGGTAACTTCGTGGTGGGTGCAGTAATCTTCTTAATCATCACCATTGTGCAATTTGTGGTGATTGCAAAGGGTGCCGAACGTGTCTCTGAAGTGGGCGCACGCTTTACGCTCGATGCAATGCCTGGTAAGCAGATGTCGATTGACGCCGATATGCGTGCAGGGGCAATTGACCAAGAAACCGCTCGCGCACGTCGTAACGAACTCTCCAAGGAGTCGCAACTCTATGGTGCAATGGACGGTGCCATGAAGTTCGTGAAGGGTGATGCGATTGCGGGGTTGATTATGACCTCCATCAATATCATTGGCGGTATTTGCATTGGTGCCTTCATGAAGGGATGGGCCATCGGTAAGGCTGTGGAGACCTATTCAATTTTGACGATTGGTGATGGTTTGGTCTCGCAGATCCCGGCACTCTTGGTTTCAATTACCGCAGGTGTGATTGTGACTCGCGTCGGCGATGAAGCCAATAAGCCCCTCGGTCAGGATATTACCGAACAATTCTTTGCTCAACCGAAGGCGATTTTGTTGGGCGGTGTGATGTTGGTCGGCTTAGGTCTGATTCCAGGCTTCCCGAAGATTCAAATCTTCTCTTTGGCGATTGTGGTCGGCGGTTTGGGTTATTTATTAATGTATGCTGCACGTAAGGCCGCAGAACGTGCCGCAAAGGCTGCAGACCCCTTGGCCGCTGCTGCGCCTTCTGAAGGGACGAAGCCTCGTCCGAAGAAGAAGGAAGGTGATGACTTTGCGATGGTCACGCCCCTTACGGTGGATATTGATGCAGAGATTCGTTCGGCACTCACTTATGAAGAGTTGAACGAACAGATTATGTCCATTCGTCGTGCGCTGTATCATGACTTGGGTGTGCCATTCCCAGGCATTAATCTCTCATTGAATCCGGCGATGCGGGATGGCAAATACCGTCTCTTGGTGAATGAAGTGCCCGTTTCTGAAGGTGTGTTGAAGAAGGGCTATGTCTTCGCGCTTGAAATGGCAGAGAACTTGGCTGCGACGGGTATCTCCTATGAAAGTGGCAAGGCCTTCCTTTCGGGTTATGAGACGAATTGGGTCAAGGCAGAACACATGCACGCACTTGAAGAGGGGGGCATTCGCGCCTTGGACTTGAATGGTGTATTGACCTATCATCTCTCAAGCGTGTTACGCCGTTATGCCCATGAATTTCTCTCGCTTCAAGAGACCCGCCTTTTGTTTGACCATATGGAACGTGAAGCACCCGAGTTGGTGCGCGAAGTTCAGCGCGTCTTGCCGCTTCAGAAGATTACTGACGTGTTACAGCGTTTGGTGCAAGAAGGCATTTGTATCCGTGACTTGAAGCGTATCACGCAAACCTTGATTGAGTGGGGACAGAAGGAAAAAGATACGGTGCTGCTCGTGGAATATGTGCGTAGTGCGCTGTGCCGTTACATCTCCTACAAGTTCTCGGGTGGACAGAATATCATTGCCGCCTACTTATTGGATCCCGCACTTGAAGAAAAGATTCGTAAGGCAGTGCGTCAAACCTCGAGCGGTAGCTATTTGGCAATGGATCCTGCGACAGTCCGTTCGATCCTCGCTGTGGTGCGTAAGACCATTGGCGATTTGTCACGCATTCCGCAGAAACCTGTGATTATCGTATCTGTGGATATTCGCCGTTACTTCCGTAAGATGATTGAGAGAGACTACTACGAATTGCCCGTGCTCTCCTTCCAAGAACTTTCACAAGAAATCAATATTCAGCCGTTGGGAAGGCTTAAACTGTGAACATGCTTTTAAAAATCGTTCAAGGCCCGAATGCTGGTGCTGAGATCGTCCTTGCCGAAGGGATGACGCTTAGCCTTGGTAAGGGGGATGCGTGCGATATCTTGCTCGCGGATCAATCGTTGGCAGACGTTGCGTGCGAATTAGAAATCAATTCAGACCGCGTCCGTGTGTTGCTGCCTGGTGGCGTTGAAGAACGTCTTGAACCCTTCCATGTGAAGTTCTTGGGAGAGATAACTGCGATTGCGGTTGGTCCCGAGAAGGGCGTTTGGGACGAACTCGTTTGGCCCACACGTGGAAGCACCGCTGCACCGGTTGAAGAGACTCCAGAAGAAACATCTGAAACAACCGAAGAGGTCCCGGCTGCGCCTAAGAAGCGTCGTCATGGGTGTGGTTGTGGGTGCCTTTGCGTGTTCATCGTCTTTCTTTTGCTCGCACTGCTCATTGGCGCTATTTGCTATTGGCCTAAGGGTGAAGCCGTGGCCACGCAATATGGTGTACCTGTTGACCAAGTGAAACAGTCACTCGCTGTTTGTGAAACCACTGGGCGTGACTGCTATGCGTGGGCTAAGGAAAAGGTGATGGCCTATTGCGAGTCGCGATCTGTAGCCGAGTCGCTCCCTGTACCCACCGTTAATGTGGGCGAAGTGGCGACTGCTTTGGGGTTAACCTATACAGAAGTCGAAGGCACGCCGCATGTTTCAGGTAACTTTACAACGCGTGCAAAACGTCTTGCCGCAACGGCTGAATTGTATGCAGTTAAGCCAGGCGTGGTGTTAGACTTGTCTGACGATGAGTCGCTACGTGCCGCAACGACTGAAGTGTTGGACTTGGTCAGTGAAGGCAAGTTAAAGGTGCATTCGGCCACGAATCGCATGTTGGGATTGGAAGGGTTCTCTCCAAGTGCATCTGAATTGCGTTCGGTCCTTGAGGCGATTCGTGCAGATGTGCCCCACGTTGATCAGATTGATTGTGCGCGTGTGACATTGGGCGAAGCGACGGGTGTCGTCGAGGTGGAAGCCGCAGAGCAGGGGGGCGAGACCCAACCTGTGACGGCGGTGAAGACCGCACGCAACTATCGTGAACATTCAAAGCGAACCGCACCGAAGATGCCAGTCGTCGGTGTGATGACGATGCCTTATCCGTGCCTTGTATTGAAAGATGGCTCGCGCGTGACCGAAGGTGCTGAATTCGGCGGCTTCATTATTGAGCAAATTGGCGCAGATACGATTCGTGTGCGTGGCCCTGAAGGCACGTTTGAATGGCATCCTTAAGGAGTTGACGATGCAATCATTGGAACTTGAGCGTGAACTCTCTGGTGCAGAACGTGATGCTGCCTTGGCGCGACATGATGCGATTTTGGTCAATCTTGATGCACGTATCAATGATGCCCTGCGCGAAGGTTTGCCACCTGATGAGTTCTCACGTGTGGAACAATTGCGTGAGGCGACGCTGGTCGCACGAAAGATTTTAAGGCTTTCAGCTCGCGAGAACTGAGAGAAAGATTTTGGTCAGGGTATACTCAAGCGAGTGCTTTGTGAATTGACGTAAAGGTTTATTCTTTGGTATACTGCGACTAGGTTTATAAGTGTTTCCGTTCACCTAAGAATGGGAATTATTAGGCAAACAAAAAGGAGCATAACATGTCTCTTCCCGTATTCACGAATCCTGTTGATGAAATCCAGGAAGCCGGGTTCCGTAACTGGGGCGAAAAAGCTGCAAATATCCACACCGATCGCGTCTATACTGCGTTGATCAATGCTGCTAAGGTGATGGAAGAACGCTTGGCTACCTCGCTTAAGAACTACGAAGAACATCCTGATGTGCAGGCTAACCTCCAGCAGTTGCAGTATGACCTCCAGAGCTGGAACCTTGCGCTCACGACGATGACGAACATCCAGAAGAACATGGCTGATGCGTTGAAGTCGATTTCCTCCAACTTCCGCTAATGTTTGACATAACGCCTGAAGAGGCTCGTTTATTGCTCAACGTTGCGATGATGGCAACGGGGAGCAATCGTTTTACCTCTGCTGCGAAGATTCTCGCAGCATTGGATCGTTTCCGTCCAGGTGATCCCTCCCTTGCGGCGGCAAATGCGATGCTGTTTATTAGCATGGGTGACTTCCAAGGTGCGGTAGACTTTCTTGACCAAGAGGCTCTACCGTTACACCCGGAAGCGGCGATGCTAAAGGCTTTTAAAGGGATGGCACTCCTTCGTATGAATCGTGTGCAAGAAGCACGCGGTCCATTACAAGAGGCGGCTGAACAAACCGATGATCCTGCTGCAGCGCAATTGGCAAAGGATATGATGGTATGACTGAAGAGATGATTATTGAAGCCGTTCGTTCGGCACAAATCTCGCCCCGTATGGTCGAACCGACAGGCGTTGTTTCGCCTGTGGCAGATCCTGAAACGGTGGCTCGCTTTTCTCAAGCGATGGCTCCTGCTCAGGTGGAAGCTGTTCCGTTTGCGGATAAGGTGGCCGCCTCGTGGCAATCGGCGCAGGATAACCATCAGGGCATCGTGCATCGCATTCAAGCCCTCTCAGAGATGAGTGGTCGTCATGCCTTGAGCGCGGCAGAATTAACCGAATTGCAGTATGAAGTGCATAATCTTGCCTTCCAGCAAGAGGTTGTCGCAAAGGTCGCAGATAAATCATCGTCCGCGATTCAGTCCCTGGTGCGTAACCAGTAAGGTGTGTACGTAAACGGTGCTCCGAAACAAAGGAGAATGGAATGAAGAAGCCTATCTTAATGGTGATGCTTTGCGCCTTGCTCGCAGGTTGCGATAAGGACGTAGCGCTCCATTCGCAACTTGAAGAACGTCAAGCCAATCTTGTGATGGCGGCTCTTCTCGATGATGGCATCGCCTGTCATAAGGTGCCAGGTGAAGAAGGTCTTTGGAATGTCTTGATTGCTGAGCCCGATTTCGCAAAGGCTACCAATTTGTTGGAACGTAAGGGCTTGCCGCGCCGTTCCTATCAAGGGGTCTCCGAGGTCTTTAAGAAGACGGGCATGGTCTCTTCTCCTTCTGAAGAACGCATTCGCTTTATGGATGCCCTTGCTCAAGATCTCTCTCGGACCATTTCGGGGATTGATGGCGTGGTCGATGCACGTGTGCATGTGGTTTTGCCTGAAAATGACCCCTTTGCAAAGCATACGCTGCCGTCCAGTGCGGCCGTAGCAATCCGAAGCCGTTGGAATGCAGATATTGCTGACTTGGTGCCGTCGATTAAGAATCTCGTGAAAAACTCCATTGAGGGGTTGAAATACGAGAAGATTTCGGTGACGGTGTTCAAGGACTCTCCTCCCGAACCCTAAAATGACAGCGGAAGAACGTCAATTTCTACTGACTGTAGCATGGCTCTTTGTGCGCCATGGTCAGCCGCATCGTGCTCGCGCATTGGTGGAGGCATTGACGGAGGCTGACCCGCGAGACGGTGTTTCGGCGGCCGCGTTGGCTGAATTTATGTTGGCCGAAGGGGAGGGCTTTGAGGCCCTTAAAGTGCTTCGTGCTGCCGATTTTCCACCAGAATTGGTGCGAGCAGAGGCTATTTTAGAGACGCGTGCACTCGCAATGACGGGGCGAACCGAAGAAAGTGCGAAACGCTGGAAGCGCTTTCTGGAGTCTCGTAAAGGAAAGGGACGCTCATGGATTGCTCAATAGCACAAGCGCGCGAATTGATTGCAAACGAACGCTTGTGGCCGAAAGTGCGCGATTATCTCGCTGCAGGTGGGGCGTTTGAGCTTTTTCCTGCAGAAGATCCCTCACGTTTAAAGTTGCTTGATGATGCAACGCGCCAAGCGATTGGCGCTTGGATTGAAGCGATCGCATTAGCCGATCAATGGCGGACGGTGGTGGATGGTGCGGCGGTGCGCGAGCTGAAGGCGACGTATCCGACGGTTTATCCCGACGTCTTCCGTTATACTGCGTATTTCACCAAGTGGCAACCCGTCTTGAAGAAGATGGTGCATACAGCGGAACAAAAGGGCTGTCGCGTTTCGCAAGTGCCTTGTCCTGATTTTGCGATGGTGCTCTTGCTCTTAAAATTAAAATTTCCGGAGGCCTACAAGTTATGTTGTTGCTGAAGAAACAAGCATTTGAGCTCTCTTCTTCTGCACGTCTTGTGAAGGCGGCAGATGCACGGAGCGTCTGCGATGCGCAAGCGATTATTGCCGCGGCAGAGGCCGAAGCTGCACGATTGATTGAAGCGGCAAAGGTGGCGTTTGAGGAAGAACGTCAGCGGGGTTATGCGCAAGGTCTTGAAGATGTGAAAGCCGAGGTCACCCGTCGGAAACTGGAACTTGCGGAGGAGTCTGCTGCCTTTATGAGTTCGGTTGAAGAAAAGATGGCCGATGTGGTCATGAAAGCACTGCGTAAGTGTGTGGACGAGATTGGGGATAAAGAATTGGTCGTGCCGATTGTGCGCAAGGTGATGCGTACTGTGGTGCGTAATCAACGTCAGATTACGTTGCGTGTGGCACCGGATATGGTGGATAGCGTGAAGTCGAGTATGACCGATGTGCTCGCTGATTTCCCGTTGTTAGATGCAGTGGACGTGCAAGAAGACGCACGCTTGAAAGGTACCGCGTGTGTCGTTGAAACTGCGGCAGGTATTGCTGACGCCTCGATTGAAACGCAATTGGCAGCCGTTGAAGAATCCATTCGCCGGCATTTTGCACGTGAACGCTAAGAAAGGCGTTGTGAAGTATGGCCGTGTCATCCTTTGATTACATCACTGAAGTGCTTGACCAAGCGGTTGCAGATGCGCGCCCGATTGATGTCAAGGGCAAGGTGATTCAGGTGGTTGGCACCATCATTAAAGCCTCTGTGCCAGGCGTTAAGGTTGGCGAAGTGTGCATTTTGCGGAATCCGTGGGAGGGGACGGAGGTCTCCGCCGAAGTGGTCGGATTCACGAAAGAGACGGTACTTCTCACGGCCCTTGGAGCAATGGTGGGCATTTCGGCTCAGACCGAGGTGATTCCCACGCGTCGTGTGCACATGGTGCCAGTGGGTGATTCGCTCTTGGGTCGCGTGTTGGATGGCTTGGGGCACCCGATTGATGCAGAAGAGAAGGGCCCCTTACGCCCAGAGGGCTACTATCCTGTCTATGCTGATCCGCCCAATCCGTTGGAACGTAAGGTCATTTCAAAGCCGATTTCTTTGGGAATTCGTTCGTTAGATGCGTTGCTCACCTGCGGTGAAGGGCAGCGCATGGGTATCTTTGCGGCTGCAGGTGGTGGTAAGTCTACGTTGCTTGCACAGTTTGTGCGTAATACAGAAGCCGATGTGACGGTTTTGGCCTTGATTGGCGAACGTGGTCGTGAAGTGCGTGAATTTATTGAAAAGGACTTGGGGCCTGAAGGCTTGGCGCGTTCGGTCGTGATTTGTTCGACCTCTGATCGTAGCGCGATGGAACGTCTAAAGGCTGCCTATGTGGCAACTTCAATTGCCGAATCCTTCCGCGATAAGGGCAAAAAGGTGCTCCTCTTAATGGATTCGGTCACCCGTTTTGGTCGCGCGCAACGTGAAATTGGTCTTGCCGCAGGCGAACCCCCAACGCGTCGTGGCTTCCCGCCAAGTGTCTTCTCGGAATTACCCAAGTTGATGGAGCGTGCTGGCAATTCGGCAAAGGGTTCAATTACCGCGTTGTACACCGTGCTTGTGGAAGGCGATGATATGACCGAACCCATCGCCGACGAAACGCGTTCGATTTTGGATGGTCACATCGTCTTGTCGCGTAAACTTGCACAGATGAACCACTATCCTGCGATTGACATCTTGCAGTCTATTTCGCGTTGCCAAAATGCGATTATTGATGCCGAACACAAGAAGGATGCCGCACACTTGCGTGAAATCTTGGCTAAGTATGCAGAGGTGGAACTCCTCCTTAAGATTGGCGAATATCAAAAGGGTGCAGATCGCGAGACGGATGAAGCAGTGGCGAAGATTGGTCGCGTGAATGCATTTTTGCGTCAAGGCCTGTTTGAACAGCTGACATACGCCGAAACGATTGCAAAACTTGCGGAGGCGGTTCGCTAAATGGCCTACGCCCTTCAGAGTTTGTTGCGAATTCGCGAGATGCGTGAAGAGCGTGCCGCAAACGACTTGACGATGGCGCGTCGAGAAGTGGCAAATGCTGAACGCACCTTGGCCGAACGTCGTGCGGATTTGGCAAACTATGAGGCAACCAAAGAGGCGCGTCGCAATCGTATTTTCGAGGCGATTGAAGGTCGAGCAGTGACGATGGACGAACTTGATTTGGTACGTGAAGGCATTGCACGTATTGATGAAGAGGGCGTGTTGAAGGCCGACAACGTGACCCAAGCGCAGGCTGAACTCGAGAAGCGCACCGTGGTCGCCGAAACCACACGCACCGCCTTTGTGGCAGCTTCTAAGAATCGCTCGAAGATTACGGAGCATCGTGCGATTTGGCATTTGGCAGAAGCGGCAGAGGCGGAACACCGTCAAGAGACGGAATTAGAGGATTTTACAGGACAAAAGGTCGTAGAAGATGCAGCCTTTGATGGGAATTGAATCGATTAACTCATGCGATA
>JAGCML010000112.1 GCA_017646485.1 Kiritimatiellia bacterium | reverse complement strand
GTGCGAAGAACCTGTTCCTTCGGTCGCTCATGTGACGGTGCCAGACTGGATTTATGGTCATGCGGTGCCGACCGATGAGGCGGTCTTGGTGGCCCATAACTGGCAAGAATTACGTACGTGCATGTGGGACTATGTGGGCATCGTGCGCACCAATAAGCGGTTGCAACGCGCCTTGCGTCGCGTGCGCAATCTGCGTGAGGAAATCAATAGTTACTACTTTGACTACTTGGTGACGGCAGATGTATTGGAATTGCGCAACATCGCAGATGTCGCCGAAATGATTATTACCTCTGCGATGGAACGTCGCGAGAGCCGCGGTCTGCACTATTCGTTGGACTATCCCGAACGCTTACGCATCGGGAAGGATACGAAGATTGAAAGAGCCCCTGAAAAAGAATTGTGAGTTTGCTGTGATTTTTTGGATTAATAATCCGTTTGATAATTTACCTGGTGAAGGACGCCGCCCGCAACGGTATAGCTTGCTCTGCAGAGCATTGGTTAAAGCGGGTCATCAAGTGGTGCTTTGGAGCAGTGATTTTGCCCATGCACTCAAGCGACCAAGAGGCCTTCCTGCGATTTATGATGCACCAGAAGGCTTTCAAGTGCGCTTGATCCCCTCGCCGCACTATGAAGATAATGTGGGATTGCGTCGCGCATGGAGCCATCGGTGCTATGCGAAAAACTGGAAACGGATGGCATTGGAGGCTGTCGCTTCTGGTGAATTGGAAGCGCCTCACGTGGTTTTAACCTCTTGGCCACCGATTGAAACGGCCGCTGTGGCACGTGAATTCCGTCGGAAGTGGCACTGTAAAATCGTGGTGGATATCATGGATGCGTGGCCAGAGAACTTCTATCGTCTCTTTCCTGGCCCAACATGGTTGCGCGATTTACTTGCACGCATTTGCTTAGCCCCCTTGCACAAAGCGGCCAAAAAGGCCTATCGTAAGGCCGACGCTGTGACAGGTGTGGGATTGACCTATCTCAATTTGGCGATGAAGTATGGGTGTAAAGCGCCACGTCATCTGTGTTATCACGGCATTATGCGAATGAATAACGGTGCATTCCGTTATGCATTAGATGAATCAGAAGCCTTACGTGTAATTTACGTGGGCAATATGGGGCGCAGTTATGACTTGATGACGGTGGTGAGAGTCGTGCGAGCGCTTGCCGAGTCAGGGGAACACATTCGTTTAGACTTAGCTGGCACAGGCCCGAAAGAACCCCTCTTACGTCGTGAGGCGCGTGGGTGCGAAGCCATTCGCTTCTATGGTTATCTGAGCAATGAGGATATGCAACAACTCCTCTCGGACTCCGATTTGGCCGTCGTACCGATGTTCCCAGACAGTTTTGTCGCAGTGCCTTACAAATTGGCAGACTATACGGCAGCAGGCCTGCCGATGGTGTGTTGCTTAACAGGTGAGACGCAACGTCTCATTGAGCGTTACGGCGCAGGTACGATGTATCGCGCAGGTGATGAGGCCGATTTAAAGCGGGTGTTGTTGGGTTACCTCCATCAACGGAGTCGCATTACGCAAGAGTCGCTTGCTTCTGCACGTATTGCACGCGAAATGTTTATGATGGATTCGATTTATCCAGAATTTGTCCACTTCCTTGCGGACCTTTGATTTAAGAGACTTTTAGTTTAAGGTATGTTGAGATGAATGTACAACAGACGTTCCTTGCCAATTTACTCCGCCGAACAGGGCTTTTCACTGAAGCCCAATTGGAGATTCTGTTAAAGGCCGATTTATCCGAAGAGAATGGCATTGCAGGGGCGGTTGTACGCCTTGAGATGGCCAAGGAAGCGGAATTTTTGGAGAAGTTTGCGCCGCTCTTAGGCTTGCGCTATGTCGATTTGACGAAGACTGTTCCCACGAATGAGGCCCTGCAACTCCTGCCAGCGCGTGCAGTTTATCAGTATAACGCCTTACCGTTGAGCGTTGAAGAGGGCGAATTAACGGTTGCCCTATCTGACCCGATGAATAGCGTGGCCGCCGATGGTATTCGCTTGGTCTGTGGTCATCCTGTGCGCGTGTGCATTGCCCCTTCTGAAGAGATTGATAAGGCCATTAAGCGTCACTACGGTGTGGGTGCAGAAGCCTTGGACGCAATGATTGAAGATGGGCGTTATGACGTCTCGGATGATGGCGCAAACATCTCAAAGATTGACGTGAACGAAGGCGGTCAAGAGGCCTCAATTGTGCGCTTCGTGAACTCCATTATCGCCGAAGCAGATAAGCAGGGCGCCACGGATATTCACGTGGAGCCGATGGAAGATGAATTGCGCATTCGTTATCGCATTGACGGCATGCTCCATAAGGTGGATGTGCCACCGAAATTGAACATGCTTAAGGCTGCCATCATCTCCCGTTTGAAGGTGATGGCCAACTTGGATATTGCGGAAAAGCGTTTGCCGATGGACGGTCGTATTGGCATTCGTTTGAACGGGGAAGACATTGATATTCGTGTTTCCACGTGTCCTACAGCCTATGGCGAAAGTGTCTCCTTGCGTTTGTTGCAAAAGGCGGGCAACTTTGTTCAGCTCAAAGATTTGGGGATGAGTGAGCGCGATTTTGCTTTGACCAATAAGCTGATTACGCGTCCGAATGGGATTATTTTGGTGACGGGTCCGACGGGTTCGGGTAAGTCTACCTCGTTGTATGCCTTCTTGCATGAAATCAACAAGGTGAATGTCCGTATCATGACGGCGGAAGACCCGATTGAATATGAAATGAAGGGCATTAATCAGGTCTTGGTGCACTCTGAAATTGGGTTGACCTTTGCTCGTGCTTTGCGCGCCTTTTTGCGTCAAGATCCCGATATAATCTTGTTGGGTGAAATTCGTGACGGTGAAACATCTGAGATGGCATTTAATGCCTCTCTGACGGGGCACTTGGTGTTCTCCACCCTGCACACAAATGATGCGGCTGGTGCCTTCGCGCGTTTGGTGGATATGGGCGCAGAACCCTTCTTGGTGGCCTCCGCTGTGGCAGGCGTTTTGGCGCAACGCTTAGCGCGTCGTCTGTGCCCGAAGTGCCGTGCCGAAATTCCGTTGAAGGAAGGCTGGTGGGATCAG
>JAGCML010000111.1 GCA_017646485.1 Kiritimatiellia bacterium | reverse complement strand
GTACCATTTTCCCTGGTAATATGGTACCATATTCCCAATCAATATGGTACCATTTTCTATCACGATATGGTACCATATTCTCAACCAACTCTAATAGTATTGAAAATCAAGGCTTCTATTATGCTTTTTCAATATTAGCTTTTTCTTCTTCAAAATGAGTAGCCTCTTTTTTTAATCCACGCATGTCCTTTTTGAGCTTGTTCATCCATGTGCGTGATTGTTTCATGCCTTGTCATTTTTTTCATTCTCACCCATACCATAATAATGATACGCGCGCGAGAGAGGTCATTATTTCTATCTTTGCGCCCTAGGAGTGCGTTCAAGCACAAAGAGCTGAGATATCGCAACCAACCATTCAACTTTCTACGATCGTGCGCGTAGTAAAACCGCAGAAGAGGTTGCGCTTAAATGATTAAAGTTTTAACGCACTTGGTGCTATTTTTAGGGTAGGTCGAAATAGGAGAATTAGTACGCTTTGTACTATTTTTCCTATACTAATTTGGAAACCCATTTTGGCGGCATAAGTTATTGTCTTTTAATACTTTATTCCACTCCATAAATAGTGCAAACTGTTGAAAACTCAAATGAGTAAAGCGTTGTTGGATGGGCGTTGGATTGTGCATTGGGGCTTTAGAAGGGGAGGAGGTGGTTGGGTGGTAGGGTGCATTATGGCGTTTCTCTCATATCTCTTTGAAATTTAGCATGATATGATTGATGCCGCATCTATGATATAATGTACACTTTCTTTCGCCCTTTATTTTGAATAGAAAAGGACTAAACATGAGACATTCCTTGATTGCGATGGCGTTGCTTGCTGCGACGAGTGCCTTTGCTGTGACCCCTGGTAAGGTGGTTAAGATGGTGCCGCAGAGTGGCGTATCCAAGAGCTTTGATGTGGTAACTGAAAATGGCATTACGATGCGTTTACAGTTCTATACGTCCAATGTGTTTCGCTTGCTTGCTGCACCTCAGACGCTTGAACCTTATCTTGATCGCCGCGGAAATCCAGTGAAGGATAAGGACGGGAATGTGAAGACTTATGTCTCTGCAAATTATGCTGACCCGTTGAATAATCCCATGAAGGCGCAGATTTTGACGGATGGTGCGGCCGAAGATAAGAGCCGTGTAACCTTCCGTGATAATGTGGAGGCGGGCACGTATACCTTCTCGACGCCGAGCATTACGGTGACGTTGTATAAGGCGGATAGCCGCATTGCGGTGGCAGATGCTTATGGTAAGGTGATCCTTGAAGAGGCTGCGCCTTTGGATTTGACCGAAACCGCCACCACGCAGACGTTGAAGACGCACAAGGATGAGTTCTTCTTCGGCGGTGGTCAACAGAATGGTTACTTCTCGCATAAGGGGCATTCGATTGATATCATCGCGGATGGCAACTGGAATGAAGGCGGTCACTCGAATCCTTCTCCGTGGTACATGACGAACACGGGTTATGGTGTGTTGCGTCATACCTTCTCGGTGGGTCGTTATAACTTTAATGACCCGAATGTGGTGACGACGGTTCACCGTGAAAATCGTTTTGATGCGTTCTACTTCTTCGGTGGCGATTTCAAGGGTACGCTTGACCTTTACACCGCCTTTACGGGTCGTCCGAATTTCATTCCAATGTGGGGCTTGGAACTCGGTGACGCAGATGCTTACATGACGCGTGACCCTGAAACGCGCGATCCTGCTCAGACGGCGGATGGTTCCTATAAGGAAATCACGCACGAGGATGCGTTGAAGGTCGCCATGAAGTATCGCGAACACAATATGCCTGGCGGCTGGATGTTGGTTAATGACGGTTATGGTAGCGGCCACATGCAGTTGGCTTACACCGTTGACACGCTCCGTTCGCTCGGCTTCCGTACGGGTCTCTGGACGGAAGGTACGCTGGATTTGATTAATTGGGAAGTTGGCACGGCTGGCTCTCGCGTTCAGAAGTTGGACGTGGCTTGGGTGGGGCCTGCTTACCAACATGCTTTGGAGTGCAATCGCTCTGCTGCAGAGGGGATTGAGAACAACTCTGATGCACGTGCCTTTGTGTGGACCGTTCAAGGTTGGGCTGGTACGCAGCGTTATGGCATTTGCTGGACGGGCGACCAGTATGGCAGCTGGGATTTGATTCGTTATCACATCCCGACGCTCTCTTGTTCGGCGATGAGTGGTCAGGCTTATGCCACGACGGATGTGGACGGCATCTTCGGTGGTAGCCCTGAAACCTACTTGCGTGACCTTCAGTGGAAGTGCTGGACGACGGCAATCTACATTATGAACGGCTGGTCTCACCTCAAGAAGAGTCCGTGGGCTTATGAAGAACCTTATCGTTCTTTGAATCGCGCAGCTCTCCTCCAGAAGATGCGTATGACACCTTTCTTCTACGCTTATATGCGTAATGCATGGGATTGCGGTGAACCCATCGTGCGTCCGTTGATTTGGAATTATCCCAATGATCGTAAGACGTGGACGGATGAAACGCAGCATGAATTCATGGTTGGTAATGAAGTGCTTGTTGCGCCGGTCTACAATTCGATGAAGTTGAATAAGGGATGGCGCAAGGATATCTATCTCCCTGAAGGCACTTGGATTGACTATAATGACGGTCGTCGCACGGAAGGTCCCACGACCTTGGCTGCTTATCCGATTGATCTCACGAAGATTCCTGTCTTTGTGAAGGCAGGTAGCATTCTTCCGATGTACCCTGAAATGTTGAGCATGGGTGAAAAGGCTCCCGATCCTTTGACCTTCGCAGTCTATCCTAAGGGACATTCTTCCTTTAAGGTCTACGAAGACGATGGTGAAACACGCGCCTATCAGCGTGGCGAATATTCCATGCAGTTGGTTGAATGTATCGCACCTGAACAGGAAGGAATGGGCGATGTGCAGGTTATCGTCAATCCTGCCGTGGGTAGCTTTGAGGGAATGCTCGAAAAGCGCATTTACGAATTTGAAATTCACTTGCGCACGAAGCCCATCAATGTCTTTATCAATACGCAGGAAGTGCTCGAAGTCACCGATGCAGAAACCTACAAGCATGTCCGTCAGGCATGGTACTACGATGCCAATGATCGTTATGGCGTGCTGCACGTGAAGTTACACCGTCAGTCGGTGCGTGATTTGGCGGATTTGTATGTTCAGGTCAATCCCGAATTGGCGGCTACGCTTTCTCCGACCGAACCCTATCCAATTCCTGAAATTACCAACGAACTCGATAAGGGTGATTTCGTCATCACGACGACCTCTTGGGCAAATGACAATCATGCCAAGAACGCTTTTGACGGTACCGATGAAACCATGTGGCACACCTATTGGGGTGAAGACGGTAAGCGTCCGCGCAACTTCCCGCACGCCATTGATGTGGATATGAATGGCCTCTACGCTGTGAATGCGGTCACTTACTTGCCGCGTGCCAACCTCGGCAATGGCGTAGTGAAGGATTACGAAGTGTGGGTCGCACGCTTCCCAGGTCAGTACACCAAGGTGGCAGAAGGTGCATTCGCCCCCTTCACAAAGGTGGAAACGCGCACGATTACCTTTGATCCTATGTGGGCACGCTATGTGCGCTTGGTCTTCAAGTCCTCGCAGAATGGTGCGCCGTTCGCCTCCGCAGCTGAAATTGACATCCTTCAGGACCTCAATGCTGCCCCCTTGCCAGACGAAACCGAAGCCATCGGCACCGAAACGCTCACCGTGGATGGGCAGAGCTTCGCGAACTGCCGTAAGGAT
>JAGCML010000110.1 GCA_017646485.1 Kiritimatiellia bacterium | reverse complement strand
GCCCTTAGCGATTGCTTCGAACATATCCATGCGCGAGAAGACCTTGGTGAGATCCTGTTCGTCTTCAGCGGCATTTGCCGTGGAGGTGCGGCACATATCACCGAAGTCATAGAGTGCGAGGCCGGGCATCACGGTGTCGAGGTCAATCACGCAAATGCCCTTGCCCGTGGCGTCATCAAGCATGACGTTGTTGAGCTTGGTGTCATTGTGCGTGACGCGTTCAGGGATTTCGCCCTTTGCGCAACGATCCAAGAGGCGACCGAAGGTGTTGGCACGAGCGACGACGAAGTCGATTTCGTCCTTCACATCCTTAGCACGGTTGAAAGCATCCTTTTCGATGGCTGCGGTCAAGGTTTCATAACGCTTGACAGTGTTATGGAAGTTGGGGATGGTTTCGTGCAAACGAGGATCCACGAGGTCTGCGACCTGGTTCTGGAAGTCTGCGAATGCTTCACCGACGAGTTCAGCCTGAGCGGTGCTCTGAATCTGGTCATAGGTGGTGGCACCTTCCACGAAGATGTACATACGCCACCAGTTGCCTTCGGTGTCATGGTAGACGGGTTCGCCATCACGAGTAAGGATAAGGGTGAGCGTGCGACGGGAGATGTCTTCCACGCCTTGAGCGCGAAGCTTTTCAGCGATGTGACGGGTCACGCGCAAGATATTTTGCTGGACGTTTGCAGGCTGCGTAAACACATGATGGTTGATGCGCTGCAACAAATAATGCATCGTTGCGCCACCGACCGAGTAGGTCAACTGATAAGTATCATTAATGTGGCCGCTACCATAAGGGCAACCTGTCACAAAGTCACCGTAAACCTGGAATGCGGATGCGATAGCCTTCAACTCTTGAGGCGTTGTTTTGCCGAGTTCTGCCATAAAATTACCCTTTCGCGATAGGAGATAATGACTGATAATGCGTCTAATTTAACACATTTTTGAAGAAAAGCAAAGTTAAATGTCGCCCAAAGCCGTCCTTTATCTACGATAAAAGGCACTTTTGCGCGTGTTTGAAGTCATAACGTGCCGTGATGAGCGAGCCAATAAATTGGAGCAACGCATGACCGAAGAGCAGATGAAGAATCTGGACGAGGGAGGGCGCCGAGAAGAAGAGCAACGCACCTGACAAGAGAAGCGTGAGCGGGAGGAGGAAGATGAGATAGGTGAAACGATCGTGAGCGGCGGCATGGGTGAAGTGAAGCGTTGAGGCCGCATTTAATGTGGTAATGAGTGTTAGGTAGGCGGCTGCGCCTTCGTAGCCGAGATAGGGAGAGAGCCCTGGAATGTAGGTAAAGATAAAGGGCAGGAGACCATAAAGTAGCGCTGCTAAGGAGAACCCTAAGAGCAGAATGAACGCCGTAACCCCGATGTGGAATTGGTGCGAGGTGAGACCGCGAAGTCGCGCCTCAATGGCAAAGGGAAAGAGGACAGTGGCGAGGGTGGTGCCGCTATAGGTGGCGATTTCTGCGAAACGTGAGATGAGGTAGTAGGCACCAGAGACGTCGTCCGTGAGGCGATTGCGAATGACAAAGGTGATGATGGCGCCCTGTAAGCCAGCGGCTAATACACCGAGGGTAATCCAACCTGCATAACGCAACATCGGTTTGAGGTCATTGCGCCAGGCCATAAAGGGCGCGTCGCGACTCTGTTTGAGAAGTGGGAAGAGGGCGATACTCGCCACAATGAGCATGATGATGGGCGGTAAACTTTGTCCAATAAAGTAACCCGAAAGACCGAAAATCGGCAAGAGGAATGCCATTACGACGAGACGAATGGGCGCACCGATAAGGGCACCAGCAGAAATTGCGCCGAACCGTTTGAGCGCTTGTAAAGCAGACCACGCCATGGGCGTAAAGGCGGCAAGGAGTCCATAGCCCACGGCAAGGTAACCCGCGGCCGTGTGTTCAATACGCAGGAGGTGACAAATCCAAGGCATGAGGAGTGCGGCTAAGAGCAAGGCTCCACAGAGGGTGAGCGCTGTCGCCGTGAGGGCATCGCGCAAAAGGCCACGGGTACGCACGCTATTACCGGCCACTGCATAGGCGCAGAGGTGACGCGTGAAGACCAGGGTGAAGACGCTCACCGGCATTGCCAAAACGGCGCCCACTTGCATCAAGGGCAAAACGGCACCGATGGCATTCGATGGAAGATTTAATGGAATGATGTAAAGTCCAGTGACGGCATTCAGCAAATCGGCGATACGTAAGGCAATAAAAACCCCGGCTGTACTCCGCCAAAAGGCAATGGAAAGGGCGCGTTGAGCACTTTCACTGGGAGTTAAGCCGAGGAATTGTCGGATGAATTGCCACATTGTAGGGTCGTGATCACCGATTAGGCGCGGAGTGCATCTAAGATTTGCTCAAGCCTCATGCCACGAGACGCCTTCAAGAGGAGCGTGTCGCCGGGTTGCAACAACAAGGGGAGTGCTTCAACGGCTTCATTTGTTGTGGCGAACCAGACGGTTTGCGAGGCGGGATAACCAGCCTTAATGGCGCCTTCAATGAGTGCACGCGAGGCGGTTCCCACCCCTGCGAGCAGACGCCAGGGACCATTTCCGGAGGCTTCACCGACATCACGATGTTGGCGATCAGACGCATCTCCGAGTTCAAGCATATCTCCGATGCAAACCACCTTAGTGCCCGTCACATCAGAGCCCGCGAAGGTTTCCAATGCGGCGCGCATGGAGAGGGGATTGGCATTGTACGCGTCGTTGATGACGGTGAACCCACCTGCACGCGTAGTCTCCCAACGCATCGCTGGCGCCTTAAAATGACGCAATCCAGCGAGTGCTTCAGCGGCGGAGATACCACATTCACGTGCGAGGGCATAAGCAACGAGCGCATTGGAGGCAGTGTGTTCGCCGGCGAGGCCTGTTTCAAGCAAAACCGCACTTTCATCGCCATGATGCACGCGGACAACGCCCTTGGCGAGGGGTTCGCCATACCAGTCTGCGGTGTCATTTTTAATGGAACACGTAATGACGCGGCACTGGCAAGCCGTGCGAAGGGTTTCAAATTCGGCGCAGGTGTCTGGGATAACGGCAAATCCTGTTGGGGGCACCTTTGCGAGCAACTTTGCCTTTTCGGCCGCGATGGCGCGTTCAGAGCCAAAGTATTCGATATGCGCAGGCCCGATACAAGAGATGGCAGCGACATCGGGGCACATCGTCTTTGCGAGCGGGTCCATGTCATTGGGATGGCTAATGCCAGCCTCAATGACGGCAAAACGCGCCTCTTCTGGCACCGAGAGAAGGGAGAGGGGCAAGCCCACTTCATTATTGTAATTGCCAGGGGTGGCGGCGGTTTGACCTGCGCCAGAGAGCATTGCGGCGGTGAGTTCCTTTAAGGTGGTCTTGCCTGCGCTCCCCGTGATGCCCACCACGGTGGCCTTTAGGGATTTACGATAACCCTCCGCTAAATCTGAAAGCGCCTGTGCAGGGTCAT
>JAGCML010000109.1 GCA_017646485.1 Kiritimatiellia bacterium | reverse complement strand
GGCAGTCCTGCGCGCAGCGCCTTTTAGTGTAGTTTGTGTATTTCGTGGTTTCCTTCTCACATGCAGTGTTTCTGTGTGTTCCGTGTATTCTGTGGTTTCCCCCCTCTGGCAGTGCTTTTCGCAGTCCTTTTTCGTGTATTTCGTGGTTTCTTCTCCACATGCAGTCTTTTTCCGTGTGGTCAGTGTTTTCCGTGGACTCCTCCCACGCTGGCAGTCCTGCGCGCAGCGCCTTTTAGTGTGTTTTGTGTATTTTGTGGTTTCTCCCCCCCTCTGGCAGTGCTTTTCGCAGTCCTTTTTCTGTGTGTTCTGTGTATTTTGTGGTTTCCTCTACCTGCAGTATTTGAAGGGGGTATTTGATGGGGGGTTGCATTATTCTGTGGGATGTGGTACACTAAAGAGGAATTCTCCTTTAAATAGGAGAATCTTTTTTTTTATAGTTTTGATGTTGTTGCATCATGCTCACAGGTGACTCCCTATGGGTTTTGATGTTTATTGAGATTGTTGGTTACACATAGGAGCGAAGCTCAGATGATGAAACGTTTTTGGATGCTATTAGCCCTCGGCTGGTCATGTTTGGCCATGGCAGAGGAACCAGCAGAGGAACCAGCGTCAGGGGAAAATTTAACGGCGCCGTTGACGGCGGGGACCTTTGATCACGTCTCGACGCTTGAGGCGATTCACGATGTACGCTTGACGCAGCGGACGGTGACCTTCTCATTGAATGACCCGATTTGGCACTACACCTATAATGGAAGTCCGATTGACTTTGTGGGTTCGAACGTGACCATCAAGTCGGTTTCGTTGCCCGACTTGGCGACGAATACCGAGAACTTGAGGCATGTGAGCACCGTAAGGATTTTTGATGAAGATGGCAATGAGGTCTCTTACTCCACCGCTAAGACAGAACTTCCCCAGGTGCGCTTACCCACTCAGAATGGCATCTATGTGGAAGCGCGAGTCTATAAGTACACCTTTGGTGGTGAAGGGGTTCAATTAGAAACCGACAAGTCCTACAAGTTGTACTTGGAAACGACGGCGGCGACGCCTCCGCTCTTGCCGGTCTTCCGCAATGCTTCGAGTGAATACAAGGACGCTGATGAGAGTTCTGTGCGCATCGATGGTGGCGATACGGACTATTCGCCCTATTTGTCCTTTGACGGGCAGATGACGATGAAGCGTTTCCATTATAACTTAGAGTCGTCAGGTGAGCACTCCTTGGCGAATTTGTTGGCGTCGGAACCCGAGTTCGAAGATGCTGACGATAGCAGTAACACGATGGTGGTGGTGCGCTTGAAGGCTTCCGATGCCATCTTGAGAATGGACCGCAGCCTTTCAAATGCGGCCCTCGTTGTCGCCTCGAGTACGCCAGCAACAACGTGGGAAAAGACAGGTGAAGTGTGGACACCATTACAACGTGCTGGTACGGTGCGTTTCATCACGGGTGATTACACCTTTACAGGGCCTATTGACTTCCGCGACGTGAAGGGGGATGAGGGTGAAATCAAGATGATTCGCTTAGAGTACACCGATGCCAATGGGGACCCGCAGGCAACGCCGGTCATTCCGCGCGATGTGTGGAATCCCTCTGTCTTCGCGCTGCACTGCGACTTGGAATTGGCGGCCTATCCTGACATGTTAGCTGAAGCCGTAGCAGGGCCCTCGTGGTTTGGCCGTAATCCGCTCACAATTCCAGCAGGGCGTAGTATTCGCATCGTAACGCATGTTGAAGAAGCCAATCGGCCCGACATTGTCTTTGGGGATGCCACCTCGCGCTTGGCATTGGCCATTCCCTCAAACGAAGCCCATGTGCTCTCGCACTACCGCGAACTCATTGAGCAGAATTCGGGCATTTTGCGTATGGTTTCGCCCTTTGAGATTCGTGTACCAGATGGCAAAACCGCTGCCCTTGTACTCGGTGCGGATGATGATGCCGCGACGCCGCCCTCGGTGCAAACCCTACAATCCTACGACACGACCACCTTTAAGGGTTCGCTCGTGATTGGTGCGGGTGTGAACAACAATGCGCAGTATGTGCAGAAATCGGGTTCTGTCACCATCGAAGGCGATGGTCTTATCTTGGGCCAAGGCGATGCAGCACTTGCGAAGTACGCATTGCAACACGGCGATTTTACCGGTAAGGTCACCTTTGGCGAACAAGTGCACGATGCGGCCTTAATTGTGGGTGATGGCGAAGGTGAGGCAAATTCTGCCACTGCGAATGTCTCCACCCTCTTATCGCAGCCCACGGGTTCCTCCGAGACCATCACAGGTACGGCCGAAGTGATTGTTGAGCGCGATGGTCAGTTAGTGCTCGAAGGTGACTTAGATATGACGCCGGCACTTCGTCGTCGCATGACGCTCAATGGCGGTACATTGAAGGCCACGGGCTATACGCCCACCTACACCTTTGGTACCGACTTTGTGAATGGCGGCGGCTTAAATATTAATGGCAATGTCCTCATTGATGCCTCGGGAGCCACCCCGCGCTTCCAAAAGGCGGCCGCTGAAAAGGCCGATATGAAGATGGAGTTTGAGGATAATAACGACATTGTTTATAAGGATCAGCAGGCGGCTTGGTTTACTGCATGGAGCGGAAATACACCCTCGTCGTACATTGAAACCCCCTCGGGCAGTGGTTTCACCGTGAGCAATGTCGTTACGCCTTATGCGAGCATTACGCCGCCAGCAGAGAGCGATTACTCCTTTGTGATCGGTGCGAATTTGGAAAACGTAACGGTCGATGGCGCGGTGCTCTTCTCGGTAGGTTCGGGGGATAATGCCTTGGCCCTGTGTGCCCGTAAGAATGCGGAGAGTAATGAGATTGATACCGTTGAAGTGATTCGTTACAATGGTAGCACCGACTCTGTGGATGCAAGCTACACCTCTGATATGCTCAATACGGACTGGCACCTCTTTGTTGTGGCCGTGGATCACGATATCTCTGTGAACATGACGGAGGAGGATGGGAATAAAGTGGTCACTAAAACCATCACTGCCACAAAGGTGACGCTTTATGTCGATGGCGTCCCGACGGCCGGCACCATTCTCACACCCTTTATCTTCTCCGACTATCCAGGCTTCCGGATTGGTGCACCATACAGTTACGACAATGGAGTCAGCGGATACGGTTCGACCGCTACGGGATTGCAGGTGGACAACTGCTACATTTGGGATCGCGCGCTCACCGCGGGTGAAGTGCGTGCCTTGCGTCCGACCTTGACGATTGACGCGATTTCGGGTGCAGGTTCGGTCACGGTTGACGGCACTGTTACCATC